>DATAQH010000369.1:0-20371 GCA_036264815.1 Candidatus Cybelea sp. | reverse complement strand
AGACCGCGTGCGTCGCGGGATCGTGAAAGACTGCATGGCGGTGGCTGAAGGTTCCCCGCTCGGTGTCCTGGCCCGTCAGCCGAACCGGGGTCTTGGCCAACAGCAGCGACGCGAAGGCCAGCGACTCCGCGGTGCCCCAGTCGACGACCCCTCGCTCTGCGATCACGCCGATGCGCCGTTCGAATTGTCCCTGCAGCTTCCGGTTGAGCGTGAAGCCTGCCGGAACGGTACTGAGCGCGTCGACCCAGCGGAGAAGCTCTGCGCGGTCGACCTGCGGCAGCGCGGTTCCGTCGAAGGTATTGCTTCCCGACATCTTGCGGCCGCTGATATGTGAGGCCATCGCGCCGCGAACACCGCGGCGGGCCTCTTGCAGGCGCGCCGTCGCCTCGTCGACGAGCACCTGGACGCGCTCGGCGCCGATCACCCCCATGTTGACGAGCTTATTGGCGAAGAGCTCGCGAACCGTCGGGTGGCTCTTGATCTGCTCGGCCATCTTCGGCTGGGTGTACGCCGGCTCGTCTTGTTCGTTGTGGCCGAAGCGACGGTAGCCGATCAAGTCGATAAGCGCGTCGCGTCCGAAGGCGCGCCGGAAATCGACCGCCAGGCGAACCGCGGCGATGCACGCGTCGAGGTCGTCGGCATTGACGTGGACGATGGGAACGTCGAAGCCTTTCGCGAGATCCGACGCATACCGCGTCGAACGAGCGTCGGCCGCATCGGTCGTAAAGCCGATCTGATTGTTGGCGATCAGATGGATCGTGCCGCCGGTCTCATATCCCGGGAGCGACTGCAAATTGAAGACTTCCGCGACAATCCCCTGGCCGGTGAATGCCGCGTCGCCATGGATGAGGATCGGAACGGCGCGCTTTCGGTCGAACGTCGGAACGCCTTCGGAGTGATCGGTCTGCAAGGCCCGCGCGCTGCCCTCGACGACCGGATCGACGGCCTCGAGGTGGCTCGGATTGTGCGCCAGCGTGACGTTGATGCTCTTGCCCTTCGAGGTCGTAAACGTTCCGGTCGCCCCATGATGGTACTTGACGTCGCCCATCACGTCGTCGTCGCCGAGATTGCCGCGATACTGCGCCGCCTCAAACTCCATCATCACTTCTTCGTAGGGCATATTGACGACGTGCGCGATGACGTTGAGCCTGCCGCGGTGGGCCATGCCGAGAACGGCGTCGGCGACGCCGTCCTCCGCCAGCATGTCCAGCATCTCTTGGAGCATCGGAACCATCACGTCCAGGCCTTCGCCTGAGAACGTCTTCTGACCGAGGAACGTCTTGCGCACGTAGCGATCGAAGGCTTCGACTTGGGTGAGCCGTTCGAGCAGCTCGATCTGCCGTTCCGGTTTCGGTTCGGCTCGGTTCCGGCCCGACTCGATGTAATCGCGCAGCCACGTGCGCTGCGTTGCGTCCGAGATGTGTTCGATTTCGTAGGCGATCGTCGAGCTGTACGTCTCGCGCAGGCGCGGAAGGACGTCGGCCAACGTGTTGCCGGGCACTTTCACGCGCAGGACACTCGCCGGAATCGCGCTCTGCAGCGCGGGCGTCAATCCGTAGGTCTGTGGCTGCAGCGAGGCATCCCCAACCGGCTCCGCGCCGAGCGGATCGAGGTGAGCCGCAAGATGTCCGTACCTGCGGTAGGCCGAGACGATTGCCATGCCGGCGGCGACCGCGCGCAGCATCTCGTCGGAGGGCGACGTACCCGCCGCTACTCCGGCCGTGACGACTACCTGCGCGACCGGCGCCGCCTGCAGTCCCAGCGAGGCAAAGACCGTCTCGTAGAACGCGCCGCGGCCCTGCAGCAGCTCGTCGACGCGGCGCAGATATTCGCCCGATTGCGCGCCCTGGATCACGCGATGATCGTAGGTACTAGTCATCTGCATGACCCGCGACACGCCGAGCAGACGTAACGACTGTTCGTTCGCATTCGCAAAACCAGGCGGATAGCCGATCGCGCCGGCGGCGATGATCGCACCCTGCCCGGCCATCAGGCGCGGTACCGAAGCGATCGTTCCGATTCCACCTGGATTGGTCAGCGTGAAGGACGCGCCGACCAGGTCGTCGGCGGCGAGCTTGTTCTCACGCGCCTTTCCGACGAGCTCCTCGTAACGCGCACGAAACGCCGCGAAATCCAACGTGTCGGCATTGCGAATGACGGGCACGACGAGAAAGCGCGAACCGTCTTTGCGTTCGCTGTCGACGGCCAGGCCGAGATGTACGCCCGGCTCGAGCCGAGCCGCGCCGCCGCTGGGGTCGCGCCGAAACGAATACGTGATCACGGGCTGTTCGCGCGCGGCGGTAACCAGTGCGTACGCGATCAGGTGCGTGAACGAAACCTTCTCGCTGCGTCCCGCCGCTTTGAGCCCGCCGTTGAGTTCTTTGCGGCGCGCGTCGAGCGTGTCGACGGCGATCGTTCGGAAGCTCGTCGCCGTCGGAATCGTGAGGCTCTGCTCCATGTAGCCCGTCAACGCGGCTGCCGGCCCGCGCAACGGAACGAGCTTGGCATCGTGGGGGAGCGGCGGCAGCGGGGTCTGCGGTGCTCGCGTCTGCGCGCGCGCGCCGTCTGCCTGCTCGATGACGTCGGAACGCAGAATCAGTCCGTCCGGCCCGGATCCGCGCACGGCGCCCAGGTCGACGTCCAGGCGCTTGGCCATTCGGCGTGCCGGCTGATCGGCGATGCGCTCGCCTGCCCGCGCCGGCGGAGGCGTCGGAGCCGGCTTGGCCGGAGGAGCTCGATGCGCACCATTCCCGGCGCTGGGCGGTCGAGCGGCTGTGCCGTTACTCTTCGAGGTATCGATCTGCGCGAGGTCGGCCCCAATCGAGATGGTCTCTCCCTCGCGCGCCGAGATCTTCGTTACGACTCCGGAAACGGTCGCGGGCACCTCAACGTCAACTTTGTCGGTCGTGACCTCGACGAGCGGATCGCCTTCGGCGACGAAATCGCCGACGTTGCGGAGCCACTCGACGATCGAGCCTTCGGTGACGGACTCGCCCATCTCGGGAAGGGTTACGGTAACGAGAGTATCTTCCAAGACAGGCTTCATCTTATCTTTTCCCGCGCCGGAGGCCTACGACTCCGCGCGCTTGCCCTGCCGGCCGGCGAGCGAAGCGCGAGAGCCTAAAAGGAGCGCGCAGGCAGAGAGGGCGTGACCACCAAGGCGTTCTTGTCAAAGTGGGGCCGGGCGTGGCTCAAGACGTATGCGGCAATATCGTAGGCTTGTGCGAGCGAGAGCGAGCCGGGCGCATTCTGCGGCATGTTGTACCGGAGGAACCCGGTCATCCGGTCGATGTGCGCCATACCGGCCCCGCCATTGAACGAGTTTCTTCCCCACAGCGGCGGAAAGACGTTCGATTGGCCGCCGCCGTTGGAACGGTGGCAGGCGGCGCATTTTTGCGCGTAGAGCACGGCGCCGCGCTGTGGGTTCGGCGACTCGCTCGGCAGCGGTTCGATATAACGCAGATCCGCCGCTTGCGGCCGGCCGGCCGGCGTCCCGCGCGAGAGCCACGCGATATAAGCGACGACGGCGATCATCGCCTTGCTATCGTACGCGGGCGGCCGGCCGTTCATACTGTAGAGGAAGCATTCCGCGATTCGGTCCTGCAGCGCGATCACGCGGTGCGCGCGGCGATTCCACTGCGGAAAGGCGCCGTAAATGCCGACGAAGCTTCCGCCCCTCGGCCGCGTACCTCCCGCGACATGGCACGCGGCGCACGACATTTTTGCGCGGACGTACCCCTTCATTGTGGTCTGCGTGTCCATCACGATCTCGCGTCCGTAGGCGATCGACTGCCCGACCGGACCGCTCGGCAGCGTCCGCGCGTCGTACGCGCTCGAGCCGTGCAAATCGCTCGAGCAACCGGTTATGGCGAGAATCGCCGCCAACGCAAACGGCGCTGGGCGCGCACGCACGTTCATCGCCCTAACCTCCCAAGGTATAGGCGTAGCGATAGGTCGACTGGAGAACGGCGAGCGTGGCGACCATCGAAGGAACGACCACCGCACCCGCGATCAGATGGGTGAGGATATCGTCGGCAACCGCCTGCGCGTTCGTCGTTGCACCGGAGTACCCGCGGCGTACGAGTGACCGCGCGATGCCTTCGACGGCGGTGTGGCAGGTCAGTATGACCGTGCCGCGCCGTTGCAGCATCTCCAAAGAAGCATCTTGATACATCCCCTTTTCGTCGTCCGGATCGACCGAAGGATCGAACGGTGCCGAGCTCTTGAGGAATACGTTTGAGGTTACGGGCATTGCGTCGGCGTCTTTGAGCTTGAAGAAATCGCCGATGCGATACTTCTTCCAGAGATAATCGCTGAACGAGTAGGCAGAGGAGGGACCGTGACCCGCCAGCGCAATCGCAAGCGAACCCGCGGGATACCCAAAGCCGAATTGCAATCCGTTGAGCGAATTCTTGATGCTTCCGAGCACGGCGGGCTGGAACGCGACCGCTTCGTAGACCTGCCGCACGGCCGCGGGGCGTCCGAGGGCAGCGGCAAACGACGTTTCGTCGAAATCGGCGCGACGCACGACGAAGTGTTCGCCGCCGGGAATCGTCGCGGCGCTCACCGCATTTGTGGCCGCGGCGACCGTCGCCGAGCCTGCCAAAAAGACTCTTCGCTTCATTCCGTGGGGTTCGCAGAGCCGGTGCGACCTCCCGCGGAGCTTTCTCCGAGGACGTTTGCGCGCGCGGTCAAAGGTAGACCCTACGATGAGCACGCCGGAGATCGACCCGACGCAGGCTGCCTCCCTTAAATTGAATCGGCGCCTCTTCGTCGGCATTTCCACGGCAGCGGCGCTCGGCACACCGGCGGTCGGGCTATCCGCTCCCGAGCCGGGCGGCCAAACGCACCCGCCGCTGGTTGCAGAGAACGATCCGGCGATCTCCGTCGAGCGCGTCACGCTCAAACGGGATACCACCATCATCGGCGCATACGCGGCGCGTCCGGTTCACAGCACGAAACAGACGCCAACCGTCGTCGTCATCATGCACGTTTGGGGAGTCGACACGTCGATTCGCGATATCGTCCGGCGGCTTGCCAAAGCCGGATTCGCAGCCATCGCCCCCGATCTCTACGCGCGATTCGGCGCTCCCAGCGGCGACGGTACGACCGACTATACCGTCTTTCGTCCGTACGCAAAACGACTGGATCGCGCGCAATACGACGGCGACATCGTGGCGGCGGCGCACTGGTGCTCGGAACAATTTCCTTCGACGAAAACCGCGATATTGGGCTTCTGTATGGGCGGCCGGATCGCACTGCTCGCCTCGATCGACAACGCAGAGACGTTCGCCGCCGTCTGCCCGTTTTACGGACCGCTCGCCGACGTCGACCCATCCAAAGAGCAGACGCCGGTCTGCGGAAGCTACGGCGCTCGGGATACCGGCATTCCCGCCGACAGCGTTCGCGCCTTTGCAGCGGCACTCCACGTGGCCAACGACGTCAAGATCTACGATAACGCCGGGCACGCTTTCATGGACGATCAGCGCCCGTCGTACGTCGCGTCGGCGGCCGCCGACGCCTGGACGCGCACGCTCGCGTTTCTCACTAAGCATGTCGGGATGCCAAGTACGTGATCGAAGTCGTCGCCGGCGCCCTTTCGCTCTTTCTCTTCGGCGCCGCAATCGGGGCGGCGATCGCGTGGCTTGCCGCCCGCGCCGAGAGCGCTGCGCTGCGCGCGGCGCTCGACGAATCGAGCCGCGGCGGCGAAAAAGCGATCGAGGCTCTGCTCGAACGGACGAAAAACGAACTGCGCGAGGCGACCGCGTTGCGCGCCAGCGAACGCGTCGGCGAACTGGTCTCTCCGGTCGCTGCGAAGCTGATCGAGTTCGATCGGCTGATCCACGAGATCGAGGCGACGCGGCAACGCGACGAGGGGAGCCTGCGCGAACAGATCGACCAACTGCTCGGGCGAACCGATAAGCTCCACAGCGCGACCTCGCATCTCAGCACGCAGACGTCGACCCTCGTCACCGCGCTGCGCAATCCCGCTTCGCGCGGCAAGTGGGGGGAGATGCAGCTGCGCAACGTCGTCGAGAAGGCGGGGATGCTCTCGCACTGCGATTTTACCGAGCAGCAGACGGTCGTCTTGGAGGAGGCCCGCGTGCGCCCCGACATGACGATCAACCTGCCGGGCGAGCGCCGAGTCTTCGTCGACGCAAAGGCGCCGACCGATGCGATGCAGGCCGCGCTCGAAGCAGCCGACGACGACGCGCGGCGCGCACTCGTCAAACAGCACGCCCGCGCATTGCGCGAGCACATCGACTCGCTCGCGCGCCGCGGCTACCAAACGGCACAGGGTTCGGCCGACTACGTCGTGATGTTCGTTGCGGGTGAGGTCTTCCTCAGCTCGGCGTGCAGCGAGGATCCGTCACTCATCGAGTACGCGCTCGACAAGGGCGTTCTCGTAGCCGGCCCTCTGAGTCTCATCAGCCTCCTTCGCACCTTCGCGATGGGCTGGCAGGCGCTCCGGCAGGAAGAGAACGCGAAGCGAATCGCGGCAATCGGCCGCGTGCTCTACGAACGCACGGTCAAGTTCTCGGAGCACCTCAGCGAAGTGCGTAAGCATCTGGAGCGGTCGGTGAATGCCTTCAACGGCGCCGCCGGCTCCTACGAAAGTAAGCTGCTCCCGCAAGGCCGAAAACTCAAAGACGAGGCTTCGCTAATCGGCGAGGATCTCGACGCGATACCCCCGATCGACGTGGTGCCGCGCGACCTCACCTCGCTCGACACGCACGCCACGCCGAAACGGCTGCCTCGCTCGACCCAGCTTTTCGTCAACGACGACGCGGTGTAGGCATTTTTTCGGCCAGGCTCGTTACATTCCGATTCAGACACATTCGTCGGGCGGACTAATTTGTTTCGCGCGGCAAATTTCTAACCCCGACGCTGCGGTCGGGTGACGTTCCGGCGAGGACCGTCTGACCGAGCGCCGTAGCAGGATGCGGAAGGCGCGAGGCAGCCGATAGGCGGGCTGCACGGATGTAGCCCGACGAATGCGTCCGAGTCGGAATGTCAGCCGACCGCACCACAGATTTCTAAGGCGTTGTCCCCGAAGCGTGATCCGCTTTCCACGCCTTCAGTGCGGTCAGCGTGTTCTGCACGTGAAGCGACGGATCGAGGCTCGTGTAGGTGTAGATGATCGTTCCATCGGGCGCGATGACGTACGAGGTGCGGTTCGCGTACTGCGGATGCTGCGGCAGCACCGAATCGTACGACTTCATCACCGTTTGGTTGGTGTCGGCGGCGACCGCAAACTTGCTGCGGCAATCGCTGACCGAAAACTTCTGAAGTTTGTCGAGCGGATCGTGCGACACGCCGATAACGGTTGCGCCCAGCGCCGTATATTGATCGATCGCATCGGCGAAATCGTGCGCTTCCATCGTACAGCCGGTCGTGAAGGCCGCCGGATAGAAGTAGAGTACGACCGGCCCCTTCTTCAGGGCGTCGGCTAAGTTAAAGGTAAAGACGTTACCGCCGAGCGTTGCCGGCAGAGTGAATTCGGGAGCCTTGGCACCGAGTGAAAGCGCGGCCGAGGCTTGCGCGGTGGTCGCCGCGAGCATTGCGGCGACGATGAGATGGCGAAACTTCATGACGCGGGTCCTTTCTTGTGCCTATCGCTTCGCTGCACGCCGCTATAACCCCATCAGACGCGCGAGGACCAAGCGCTGCACCTCGTTGGTGCCTTCACCAATTTCATTAATCTTTTGGTCCCGGTACATGCGCGAAATCGGATACTCGTCCATGAAGCCGTACCCGCCATGGATCTGCAGCGCTTCGTTGACCACGCGGTGCGAAAGCTCGCCGGCGAAGAGCTTGGCGAAGCTCGCCGCTTGCACGTAGTCGCGGCCGCGATCCTTTTCCCAGGCCGCCCGCAACATCATCAGCCTGGCATGCTCGATCTCGGTCAGCATATCGACGAGCTTGAACGAGATCGCCTGAAACTTACTGATCGGCTGCCCGAAGGCTCGCCGTTCCTTAGCGTAAGCCAGCGCCTCATCGTAGGCCCCCATCGCCAGGCCAATCGAGAGCGCCGCCACCGAGATCCGTCCGCCGTCGAGGATCGAGAGGAACTGACGGTAACCCTCGCCGCGGGCCCCGAGCAGATTCTCCTCGGGCACCGCGGCATCGGCAAACGAGAGTTCGCGCGTATCGGAGGCGCGCCAGCCCATCTTGCGATACTTGCGGCTCCGCGAGAAGCCCGGCGTCTCTTGCGGGACGATGATGTTGGAGATCTCGCGCGATCCATCGGAGCGCCTGCCGGTCACCGCGGTGATCGTCGTGCCGCCGCTGATGTCGGTGCCCGAGTTGGTGATAAAGGCCTTCGTTCCGTTGACGAGCCACGTGCCGTCGCGCAGCTCGGCCTTGGTCTGCACGTTGCCGGCGTCGCTTCCGGCGTTGGGCTCGGTCAGGCCGAAGCCCCAGAGCATCTTTCCGCGAGCCAGCGGGACGAGATACTTTTGCTTCTGGGCCTCGGTGCCGAAGAGCAAAAAAGGCGTAGCACCGAGCGAGACGTGCGCCGCCATCGTGATCGCGGTCGACGCGTCGGCCCTCGCGATCTCCATGACGGCGAGGGCGTAGCTCACCGTATCGGCACCGGCGCCGCCGTACTCCTCGGGGAAGGGCAGCCCCATGAATCCGAGCTCAGCCATCTTCGCGATGAGCTCGTACGGGAAGCGCTCCTCGCGATCCATCTCCTCGGCCCGAGGCTTCACCTCTTCCTGCGCAAATTCGCGCGCGAGGCTCTGGATCGCCTTTTGCTCGTCGGTTAAATCGAAGTCCATGCCGAAGGTATAGCCCTCATTCTGCAAAAAACTCCTCCGTTAGCGATGATCTCCCTGCACGGCGTTTCGCTCGTCTATCCTAACGGCGTGCGCGCCCTGGATAACGTGAGCCTCGAAATCGCCAAAGGTGACTTCGTTTTCCTCGTCGGGCATTCCGGAACCGGCAAGTCGAGCCTCATGCGCCTGCTCTATCGCGAGGCAAAGGCCACGACCGGCACGATCGTCGTCGACGGAATCCGCGTCGACCGTTTGCGCCGCAACCGCGTACCGGCTTTGCGGCGCCACCTCGGCGTCGTCTTTCAAGACTTCAAGCTGCTCACCGACAAGACCGTTTGGGAAAACGTCGCGTTCGCGATGCAGGTCACCGGCGCGCACACGCGCGACGTGATGCGCCAAGTGCCCCGCTCGCTCGATCTCGTCGGGCTCTCGCACAAGAGCCGCATGTATCCGACCGAGCTGTCCGGCGGCGAACAGCAGCGCACGGCGATCGCCCGGGCGCTGGTGAATAATCCAAAGATCCTCTTATGCGACGAGCCGACCGGAAATCTCGATCCGGCCAACACGACGGAGATCACCGCCCTCCTGCAGCGCATTAACCTCAAAGGGACGACCGTGGTCGTCGCAACCCACAATCAGGCCGTCGTCGACCGAATGCGCAGGCGCGTCGTGCGTCTCGAAGACGGCCGCATCACAACCGACGAAGAGCGGGGCTACTACTATCTTGGACTCGGGCAAGGTCAAGTTCTTTCTGGGTGAGGTGTTGCGCAACTTTTCGCGCAACGCCGGCATGCAGATTACCGCCATCGGCACCGTCGCCATTACCATCGTCTTACTCGGGCTCTTTCTCTTCATACGTGCGGCACTGGCCGACGTTGGAGCGCGCCTCCTCGATCAGATCGAGATTTCCGCGTATCTTCGCCCGGACGTCACGAACGCGCAGGTCGCGGCGATCGGACGTTACCTGGCTCAAGATCCGCGCGTGGCCTCGGCCAAATATATTCCCAAGCGCGAGGGGCTCGCGGAGTTGCGCACGCAGACGCGTGGCGCGATCGACACCGCGCTGCTCACCGAAAATCCGCTGCCGGATAAGTTCCGGATAAAAGCGCGCGTACCCGAAGACGTCGCCGCCGTCGCCGCGACCGTCCGGCGCCTGAGCGGTGTCGGCAACGTCGTCTACGGTCAGAAGATCGTGCAGCGGCTGCTGCAGCTCGGCGCGGTGCTGCGCCGAGTCGGAATCGGCGTGATCGTCGTCTTCCTTGCAGTCGCAGGAATCATCATCTCAAATACGATTCGCTTGACGGTCTTTGCTCGCCGCCGCGAGATCGCCATCATGCAGCTCGTCGGCGCGACGAACACCTACATCCGGCTGCCGTTCATCTGCGAAGGCATGCTCGACGGCGTGCTGGGGGCGCTCCTTGCGGTCGGCCTGCTGGCGATCGCGCGAGCGACGCTCTGGCCACGCCTGCTCGAAGCGTTGCCGTGGGTCGCGATGAGTGCCGCACCCGTCGACCCCCGCCTTCTCGCCGCCGAACTGCTCCTGGTCGGCGCGGCCGTCGGGATCTTGGCCTCGTGGATCTCGGTCGGACGCCACCTCCGGACGTAGCGGCTCGTTGACTTCGCGCCGCGCTGCCGCCGGAGCGCTCGCCCTCGCGCTGCTGCCGGCGCTCGCCGGCGCAACCGGCACGACGCTGGAACAGCGGATCAACGCCGAACGCGCCAAGGCGCAGGGCCTCCAAGCTCGCCTGCACGAAAAACGCGTCGAACTGCACGCCGTCACGCTGCACTATCAGGATTTGCAGGCACAGCTCGCGCAGACGAACGCCGCGATCGACACCGTGTCGGGCCGGATCGACGCGCTGTCCGTCGTGCAGAACGCGACGCAGCGCCGTATTGACTGGAACACGACGCAGCTCGACGCGGCGCGGCGCTCCCTGCGCCTTCACGACGAGATGCTCAAGCGGCGGCTCGTCGATATCTACGAGTACGGCAACCTCAGTTACCTCAATACCTTGCTCGCCGCTCGCTCCTTTAGCGAGTTCGTTGAGCGCTGGGAAGATCTGCGTCTGCTGATTGCGGCAAATCAGCGAGCCGTTCGCGCGCGAAGGGCGGCCGAGGCGCGCGTTGCCGCGGTGGAAGCCGAGCTCGAGCGAACGCGCCTGCAGCTCGCCCAAGAAGAACAGGCTCAGGAAGAGGCGCGAAGCCAGCTCGGTTCGCTCGCCGGCGAGCGCAAGAATCTCGTCGAGCTAGCCGCCGTCCACCGGCGGAGCGTCGCCACCCAGGTGGCCGAGATGGAGGATCTGACGGCGTCCGAAGAAGCCGCCCTCGAGGCGCTGATTCGCGAGCGCGAACAAGAGCTCGCGGCGCAGCGCCGGGCGGCCGGGATCGCCGGCGGCACCGAAAGCGCGGGAGCCTCCGGTTCCTTCTCGTGGCCCGTGACGGGCACGATCACCTCACCCTTCGGCTGGCGCTCGAATCCGTTCGGGGGCTCGCCCGAGTTCCATCAGGGCCTCGATATCGCTGCACCGACGGGGACCACGGTCACCGCCGCCGCCGGCGGAACCGTCATTATGGCGCAGTGGTACGGCGGCTACGGGAACTACATTCTCATCGACCACGGCGGCGGCTACTCGACCGGCTACGGTCATCTGTCGGCGATGTACGTCGCGTCGGGACAGTCCGTTCAGCGCGGCCAGGCGATCGGCGCGGTTGGTTCGACCGGGCAGTCGACCGGCCCCCACCTCCACTTCGAGGTGAGAATTGGGGGTAAACCGGTTGACCCAGCGCCCCGCCTCCATTAAGACTTATCGAGTATTCTAGTAGCACAAGAAACTTCGAACCGGCCTAGCCGGGTATTATAGAGGATCGATGAGCCTTTCCCGACGCCTTCTACTTACGGCATTCGTTGCGCTCGCTGCGGTGATCGCGACCGCACTTTACGTCGGCTATCGCAGCGGCTCGATCGCCGGTCCGTCCGGGCTCGAGGTGGCGACGACGGGAGACTTGCGCTCCCTGTACGATTCGGAGGACACTTCGGGTTCGGCCGTCGCCGACTTTGCGCTTCGCCGGCTCGAAAGCGTGTACTACAAACCCATTTCGCCGCAGGTCCCGCTCAACGGCGAAGCCGATTCGCTCAAGACGCTGCTGACCGCAAAGAAGATCGGCTATCCGTCGCTGCCGTCGCAGACCGCGGCGGGAGATCCGGCCGCCGACGGTGTACGCGCCTCCGCGTTGCTCGGCTATACGCTCAAGCGCTACGGCAACGCACTGGGCCCGACCGGAAATGAAGACATTACCGATGCCGCCCTGCGCGGCATCATGAACTCCGTCCACGATCCCTACACCGTCTATCTTTCGCCGCGCGAGAATCGCGGGCTAACCGAGTCGCTCTCGGGGGGAAACTTCGGCGGCATCGGCGTTTACATTTTCCAGCTCAAGGACGGTGAGGTCATCGTCCGTCCGATCGACGCAATGCCGGCCGCACGAGCCGGGATGCAACCCGGCGACATCGTCGACGCGGTCGACGGAAAGCGGGTGCGCGGCCTCTCGATCGACCGCGTCGAGGCGATGATTCGGGGCGAACCCGGCAGCATCGTGAACCTAAGGGCGCATCAATACAAGAAGCCCTCTGGCGAGCGCACCTATGCGATCGTCCGCGAGATCATCCACGTCCCGACCGTGCACGCGAAGATGGAGCAAGGAATCGACTACATTGCGCTCTCCGATTTCGGCAAGACGTCGGCGGACGAAGTGCGTAAGGCGCTGCTCGACGGAAAAGCGAAGGGCGCGCGCGGTTACATTCTCGATCTGCGATTCAACGGCGGCGGCTTCGTCGACGCGGCGGTCGCGATCTCGAGCCTCTTCATCCCGCAGGGCACGATCGTTTCGACGATTGCGCGCGACGGTTCGCGTACGACCGACACGGCACTCGGCGACGCGATCGGCGGCTTGACGCCGCTCGTCGTGCTCGTGAACAAATACACGGCCAGCGCCTCCGAGATCACCTCGGGCGCGCTGCAAGACTATCGCCTCGCGACGCTGATCGGCACGCGAACGTTCGGCAAGGGCGTCGTTCAGAGCATCTACGAGCTGCCCGACGACGGCGCGCTGAAGATCACAACCGCCCGCTACCTGACGCCGGCCGGACGCGATATCCAGCACCACGGGATCGAGCCGAACGTCGTCGTCGCGCAGGAACCAAATCCCTCGCTGATCGATACCCCCGCCGACAAGCAACTCGCCGTTGCGAAGGCACAGATACGCCAACTCTTACGTTGATATGGATAGTATGAAACGCAATCTCGCTCTCGTACTCTTGGCCGCGACCGTTCTGGGATCGGCGCGCCTTCTCTTAAGCCCGGCGCTCGCAGCCGGGCAGGTGCTTCCCCCTTCAGACGCGGGAGAAGTTTCGACGAGCTATACGTATCTCACCGAGAACTTCTATAAGAAAGTCGACGCGCAGACCGTGCTGGACTCCGTGCGCGCGACGCTGCTCGCGGCGATGCGGACCGCGGGCGTGAAGCACGCGGCCCTGCCCGAGATGCACGCGAATGCGGCTCCGAACAGCAACATCCGGGAGATCGATCGCGAGATCGTCGACGCCGCGTCGCAATCGAAGTCGAAGTTCACGGTGCACGACCTCAGCTACGTCGCGCTCGACGGCATCATGCGCTCGGTCGGCGACCGCTACACGGTGTTCATGACGCCCAAAGAGTACGCCGGCCTCAATCAGGGCCTCGACGGCGGCGACTTCGGGGGAACCGGCATCGTCATCCAGATCGACGATAAGACGAAGTTCATCAGCGTTGAAAACGTCGTTCCGAACGGCCCGGCCGACAAGGCCGGCATTGCCCAAGACGATCTGATTACCACGATCGACGGCTCGTCGACAAAAGGCATGAGCCTTTCGGCGGCCAGCGGAAAGCTTCGCGGCAAGGAGGGCACTCGCGTAACGCTGACCATTGCGCGCGACGGTGCGACGCAGCCGGCGCCCATCACGATTACGCGCGCCAAGATCCACCAGCTCAGCGTTTACGAGAAAATGCTTCCCGGCAAGATCGGTTACGTCGCGCTAACGGTCTTTGGCCGCGACACCGGCGACGAACTCAACGCCGCGCTCGAACGCCTGCAGCGCGACGGGGCACGGGCGCTCGTGCTCGACTTGCGCGACAACGGCGGAGGGTATCTCGAAGCGGCGGTCGCCGTGAGCTCGAAGTTCATTCCAAGCGGGCCAATCGTATCGGTCGAATCGCGCGCTTCGAATATCACGACGCTGGACGCCGACGATACGGCGATCGCGCCGGTCCCGCTGGCCGTACTCGTCAACGGATATACGGCGTCGGCCTCCGAGATCACCTCGGGAGCGATTCAGGATAGCACCGTCGGCACGATCATCGGAACCAAGACGTTCGGTAAGGGTGTCGTCCAGACGATCTATCCGCTGCCCGACGGGAGCGCGATCAAAGTTACGACGGCCCGCTACCTGACGCCGCGCAACCGCGACATCAACCATCTCGGTATCACCCCGGACATCGTCATCACCGAAAACAAGCACGCGCAGTTCGGCATTCCGGCAAAAGACGATCAGCTGACCCGCGCAGTCGCGTTCTTGAACGCACGTCTCGCTCGCCTAAACGAAGAAAATGGCGTGCCGGCAAGCCCTGCGCCCTAGCCCGACAGGCTTCTCGGGTTACACAAGAGACGCTCTCACGAGCGTCTCTTTTTCTTTTCGCCTACTTTTTTTTGGCGGCAGCCGCGGTCTTTCGGCGCGGGCGAACCGGCTTCGCCGGGGCGCCGTCGGAGCTCGCCTGGGTCGCGCGCGTTCGCTTCGGCTTTGCCGGGACTCCGGGTGAAGCGTCGTCGGCCGGCTTGGTTTCGGCCGCGGCTTTCCGGCGCGTCGTCGCGGCACGCTTTTTCGCCGGCGCCGGCTTCTCGTCGGGCGGGGGCAACGCGATGGCGCTCTCGGCGCCGGCCAGTTCCGCCGACGCGGTACGCGTGCGCGCGCGCCGTTGCGTCGGCTTCGCGCGCTTCGGTTCTTCTTGCGGAACCGAGAGGCTCGGGGGCGGCGGCTCGACGGCCGGCGGCGTGGCTTGTGCGCGCCGCGCGATCGCTCGCGTCGGTTCCGGGGGCGCCGTCGCGCCTGTGGCGGCTGCGCCGCCGTCGGCGCCGACTTCGAAGATATGCCGGTCAGGCATCGTTCCGACGCCCTGAGCACCACCCCGGCCGCCGCGTCCGCGACGGCGCCGGCGGCGCCGGCGATGCTGGCCGGAACCGTCACCGGCCGGTCCATCGGTTGAAGCCGAAGGCATTGCGTCGCTCGGCATCGCGGCGGCCGGCGGCGCCATTACGCTGGTCGTCTCATCGCCCTCTTCGCGGCCGCCGCGCCCGCGCCGCCGCCGACGGCGGCGCTTACGGCGTTCGCCTTCAACAGCCGCATGCTGCACGGCCCCTTCGGCGATAATGATTGCGTCGGGCTGCGCTTCACCGCGCCGCTCCGCGCTGAGCGCCTTGTCTTGTGCCTCTTCCTCCTCGGTCAGCGAGCTGATGCCGATCGGCGGACGCGACGCCGACTGGCGCGCGGCGTCTTCCGCGAGCTCCCGCAGCTGACGGGTCTGCTCGGCTGCCGACGGCTCCGCTTTGCGCGCCGGCCGCTTGCGGCGGGACTTTGCGCCCGCCATCACGAGCTCGGCGAGGATGTAGTCGCCCTTGTCGTCGACGTCGAGGATGCGAATGCGCACGAAGTTACCGGCGTTGTTTGCCGCGTTCTCCACTTCGGTGACGCGACCGTCGACGATCGCTGCGGCCGAGGTCACATTCGGCAGACGGCCCGTCAAGAGCTCGACTTCGTGCTCGTCGCCGACACGCACGGGGCGCTCGCGTTCCTGCTTGGCGCCGCTGACGATCTCGAGCCGGGATTTTTCCGGATGGATCATCGGATCGACGCGTACGTGAATCGGGTGCTGGATCGCTTTGGCGAGCTCGTTGCACTCCTCTTCGTACCAAAAGTCCATCTGTACCGCAACGGTCGGCGCGACGTGCACGACGACGTCGCCGGCGGCGCCGTTGCGCGTCTCGTTGCGAATGTGGCGGAAGGTCTCGATGGCCACCGACTGCGGCGACATCACGCTGCCCATGCCGGCGCAGGTCGGGCAGCTGCCGCGCAGCTGTGCGCCGAGGTCCTTGCCGATGCGCTTGCGCGTGAACTCGAGCAGCCCGAGATTTGAGAAGGACTGAATCGTGGCGCGCGTGCGATCGCGGCGCAGGCTCTCCTCCATCGTCTTGATGACCTTGTCGCGCGACGCTTCTGAGGCCATGTCGATGAAATCCACGACGATGATCCCGCCGATATCGCGCAGGCGTACCTGGCGGGCGATCTCTTCGGCGGCCTCGATGTTCGTCTTGAGAATCGTGTCCTCGAGGTTGCGGCCGCCGGTAAACTTTCCCGAGTTGACGTCGATGACCGTCAGCGCCTCCGTAGACTCTATGACGATCGAAGCTCCCGACGGAAGGTTGATCTTCGGCTTCATGAGCTTCTGGAGCTCGGCCTCGATGTGGTAATCGTCGAAGAGCGAGCGTCCCGAGTTGTAGTACTCGATGCGATCGATGTACTGCGGCCCGAGGAGCTGCAGGAGATCGCGAATTTTGCGGTACTCTTCCTCGTCGTCGATCAGGACCCGGTCGACGTCGGCGGTGATGAAGTCGCGCGCCGCTTTGTAGACCAAGTTCATGTCTTTGTGCAGCAGCGACGGCGACCCGGCGCGCTTATAGCGCTCGAGAATTCCGTGCCACATGCGGATCAGCACACCCAGATCCGCGATCAGCTCGGCTTCGCTGACCCCCGCCGCGGCGGTGCGTACGACCGTGGCCATACCCTCCGGTCGAATTCGCTTCATGACGCCGTTGAGGCGATTGCGCTCGTCGGCGGACTCGATCTTGCGCGAGACCCCGGAGTATTTTCCGGTCGGCATCAAGATCAGATACCGGCCGGGTAACGAGATGTTCGTGGAGATCCGCGCCCCTTTGAGGCCGCGGGGCTCCTTGACGATCTGCACGAGAACGTCGTCGCCTCGTTTGACCTTCTCGCTGATCGTAAAGCCGCCGTGACCTTGGGTGATCTCGACGTTTCCGATGTTGAGAGGCTGTTTGTTGATGTCGTCGACGTAGAGGAACGCGTTGCGCCCCAGACCGATGTCGACGAAAGCCGCTCCCATTCCGGGGAGCACGTTCTGAACTTTACCTTTATAGATCGAGCCGATGACCTTCTCTTCGCGCTCAATGTAGAGCTCTGCTAAGCCACCGTCCTCGAGTATGGCGACCCGGTTTTCCCACGGGTCGCTCGAGATCAATATCTCGCTCGACAAATTATCCCCTATTTTCGAAGCCTGCCTCCTCGCCGCGCCTACCGTTGCCGGTGCACCTTGCGGGCGGCGCCTCGCGCCGCCAGGGCTAGCCCCTTAAGAAAAATCTTGCTTGTAAATAAATCTTTGCCGGCGGCCCTTCGTCTCGAAGACGGAGCCAGCCGGCGTGACTTGGTCCCTCTGTTCCCGCCCGGCGGAAAACGGACCTGCCGCGGTTACTCTGTATCGACGGGCCGAGGGTCGAGCGGCTCCCGCTCGAAGTCGCGCGCGCTCATCGTCGTCGAAATCGGGACGAACTTGCGCGGCGCCCCTAAGAAATTAAAACAGTCTGCCGCCGGAGAGGTTGCACGTGCGTCGGATGCCGAGAGGGTCGCAAGCCCGAAGCGGTCCTCGACGAAGCGAAGCAGGCTGCCGTGCTCGTATCGCACGTGGGAGACGCGCCCTCGCTTCGCATATGGTGAAATGACCAACAGCGGTACGCGAAAACCGAGTCCGTCGTAGTCGAGCTTTTTGGGCGCGACGTGATCGTACCAGCCTCCGGGATCGTCCCAGAAGACGAAGAGAGCGCTCGTATCCCAGTACTTCGACTCCCCGACCGCATTGACGAGCGCCGCGACCCACTTCGGGCCGTCGTCGGCGTTGCAGCCGGCGTGGTCGGAGTTTCGGCAGGTCGGCGTGACCCAACTCACTGCCGGAAGCTGACCGTTGCGAACGTCCTTGAAAAAGCGGGTCTGCGGATGGATGACGTCGTTCTTCCAGTCCGGCCCCTTATAGATGTGATCGATCGCCTGATAGGCGCTCCAAAGTCCGCCGTCTCCCTCGCCCAGCGACGCCGTATAGTACTTCCAGGAGATCTTCGCCTCGTCGAGTTCGTCGCCGAGCGTCTGGCTATCGAAACATGCCGGAACCGAAGGGCCTTCTGCGCGCTGCTGCGTGAGCGTAAAGACGAGCGCGCGTCCGGCGCAGCCCCACGGGCCGCCTTGGGGCACGTTTATGCTCGAACTCGCTTGAGCGGCGATTAGATACTGATGCGAGACGAAGCTGCTCTCGTCGATGTTGGAAACGAACATTCGATCGGCCAGCACGTACTGCGCCGCCATGTCGAAGTACGGCTTCGTTTCGCCGTGCGTCACGTAAGAGTACATGGGATCCTTGATCGGGCAGCGCTGCTCGCCGGGACCGTCGCACTCCACCCCTTCCCGGTCGAAGCCGTTCATCCGGCAATCGGTGCCCGGATACTTTCCCGTGCCGTTACAACTGGTGAGAAATGCGCCGAAGCTGTGGTTAACGTCCCAGATCGTCTTCATCGACAGCGGACGCAGAGCGATCTTGTCGCCTTTGCTGTCGTATCCCCACGAGCGCGTGTCGGCGTTGGGCGCCCCTTGAAATAAATTGTCGAAGCTGCGATTCTCTTGCACGATGATGACGATGTGCTGGATCTTGGTGATACCCGATGCACCGGGCACCGCGGCGAACGCCTCTGCGCGGGCGGCGTCGGCAACCGGAACTGCCGATGGTGTTCCGGCGGCACACGCCGCTAAGCCGAGCAATGCAACCAGGAGAGCCGCCAAACGACCGGTCGTACTTATAACGCCCACCCTCTCTCCTTGGCAGCTACGAGAGTTCGTCCTTTTGCCGCGCAGCCGGCTTAAATACCCCCAGGCTTCGCGCTGATCGCGGCTCCGCTCGGGGATGCGCTAACGTCGTCGTTGCCGAGCGTTGGGCCGCCGCCGGCCGGAAAGTTCCAGCGAGCCACGCTGGTGACGCCGCAGTTCTTAATCAATCCGTTGCCGACGCCGCCGACAAAGACTCTGCTCCCTGCGTCGGTGATCGCACCCTGGAACATGTCGCAGACGGGTTTACCGTGTGCGTCCATAAGCGTGATTTTCTTTCCCAGCACGCCGCCCGCGGAGACTGGATAAATGCAGAAGCGGCTTGCGCCACCGCACCTCCTGTCGGCTACGTACCACGTTTTCTGCCCTACCGCATACTGCACGAAACCCGGCCGATAGATCGTCCCACCGCTGATCGGAATCGTGCGGCAGCTCGACCCCCTGCAGGAGGCGACAATGCTGGTCGAGTTCTTGGTGTAGCCGTCCACCCAGAGGTTGCCGCGGCGATCGTAGCCGTCGAAAAAGTACGTCTGCATATGGGGAACCGAGAATGAGCTCCTGTATCCGCTGTCGGTCGGGCGGAAGATCTGGATGCTACCCCCGCTGGGGCCGTTACTGGTAACGGCGACTTCACGGTTTATCGGGTTAACGGCGCAGCTGAAGGGCGCGCGGATCTGTCCGTAGGTTGGAGTCCACAATTCGCCCGCGCGATTTAGCTCGCCTATCCATCCCGCTCCAACGTTGGTGATATAGATACCCCCGGTCGTGTCCGAGCACTCGCCCTGCAGGTCGCTCCTAAGTGAGAACTGCGCCTTCAGCTTCAAGTCGGGCAGCGAATAGATATTGACGTTACCCGACGCGCTGTCCGATAGGAAAAGCAGGCGCGGCGTTTGGGCGAGGTCTGAAGCCGCCCAGCGGAGGTGGGGATGGAAGTGTGCTCGTGCATACGCGACGTCGCTCGCGCCGCGGAGACCGGACGCCGGCGACGAGCCGCCGCCGCTACAGCCGGTAACGAGTACCGCGCTGCCGGCTAGACCGACGGCATACCTGAAGAGCGTACGTGTTCTCATTGGGAAACCGCTCCCTTCGCTTTCCGGAAAAGGGCCGCTGCCTGGCCGCCACCGGTACCCTTCCAGGTTCCAGCTGCCCCGTCGACCACCCCTACGCGTTCCCAAGCACGTCGCGGTCGCGCTGAGAAAAGATGTTGAGCAGAACGCCGGCGGCGGCGAAATCGGTAATCATCGCCGAACCGCCGTACGACATAAAGGGCAGCGGGATACCGGTGATCGGCATAATCCCGATCGTCATTCCGACGTTGACGAGCACGTGGAAGAAGAGCAGTCCGACCAGTCCGCTCGCCAGCAGAAACCCGAAACGATCGCGTGCCGCAAGCATCGCGCGCACGCCCCCATAGAGCACCGCGGCATAGAGCGTCAGCAGAAGCGCCGCGCCGACGAACCCCCACTCCTCGGCCAGCACGGTGAAGATGAAGTCGCGCGAGTGCTCGGGTACGAAGTTGAGCTGCGTCTGCGTTCCGCGAAAGAGGCCGCGGCCGAACCACTCACCGTTACCGACGGCGATATTCGACTGCGCGAGATTATAACCCGACCCTTGCGGATCG
>DATAQH010000035.1:0-9073 GCA_036264815.1 Candidatus Cybelea sp. | reverse complement strand
TGTCGTCGCAGACGTGGGCGACGACCGGCTCGCGCGGCGTCGTCGCAAAGAGCGCGTAGAACGTCGCGACGCCGTAAATCTCGGCCGGCGCAACCGAAAGGCGCTCGCCGATATAGTTGACCGCGCCGGCGCTGATCCAGCCAATCCGTTCCTGCACCGAGTGCAGCGCCGGCAGCAGAAGGTGGCGCTGTTCGCGCACGCTCGCGCCGCTGCGGCCGTCGAGCTGCGTCCCCAGCAGCGCGTCGACCGCGTGGCGTTCGTCCTGCGTGGCCGTCGCCGAACTAAAATGAAGATCCACTACGCGACGCGTTCCAGGCGCACCGCGCAGGCTTTGAATTCTGCGGTGCCCGATTTCGGATCGGTCGCATCGATCGTCAGGAGATTCGTCGCGACGTCGTCGTTGTGATGAAAGGTCGTGAAGACCAGTCCCGCGCGCAGCCCGGAGTCGACGTGAATGGGAACGACGATCGAGCCGCGCCGTGAGGTAACGCGCGCGCGATCGCCCTCGCGCAGGCCGTAGCGCTGCGCGTCCTCGGGCGAAACGTCGAGGCGCTCGCCGCGGCGCATCGGCGAGCGATAGCCGCCGCTTTGTACCCCGGTGTTGAACGAGTCGAGCCGTCGTCCGGTGGTGAGGCGAACCGGATACTCCTCGTCGAGCGCTTCGATCGGCGGGTCGTGTTCCACGGCTGCAAACGGGGCGAGTTCGCCTCGAACCGGATTCTCCCACAACCTGGCGTGAAGGAAGAGCTCGCCGGGGTGCTGCTCGTCGTAGCAGGGCCAAGGAATTCCGTCCAGCGCGTCGAGCCGCGCGTAGCTCATTCCGGCGTGCCAAGGGGACAGCGAGCGGCATTCGTCCCAGGCTTGTTCGGCCGTATAATTCGGCCAGTCGTGTCCCAAACGGCGAGCGAGCGCGCAAAGGATGGCGATGTCGTCCCACGCCTCTCCCGGTGCGGCGAGCGCCTTACGGCATCGCTGCACGCGCCGTTCGCTGCTCGTTACGGTGCCTTCCGACTCACACCAGCTCGCCGACGCCGGAAAAACGACTTCCGCGAGCTCGCCGGTCTTCGTTAGGAATATGTCCTGAACGATCAGGTGCCGCAGACTTCGGAGCAGCTCGATCGCATGCTTCTGATCCGCTTCCGATTGCGCCGGGTTCTCGCCGATGATGTAGAGGGTATCGAGCTCACTGCGACCTACGGCCGCAAACATGTCGGTGAGGTTCCAGCCGTTTCTCGGTGGAAGCGAGACGTTCCAAGCGCGCTCGAACTTTGCACGGCTGCGCGGGTCCTCGACGTCTTGACCGCCTGGAAATTTATTCGGAATCGCTCCCATGTCGCCGCCGCCTTGCACGTTGTTCTGACCGCGCAGCGGACACACCCCGCTGCCGTAGCGCCCCACGTGGCCGCAGAGCAGCGCGAGGTTAATCAGCGCACGAACGCTGTCGACGGCGTTGTGGTGTTCGGTGATGCCGAGCGTCCAGCATAGCTGCGCGCGCGGCGCTTTCGCGTACGTATGCGCGAGCTCGCGAATAAGGGAAGCGCTCACGCCCGTCGTCTGCTCGGCGTACTCGAGGGTGTAGGGTTCGATGCCGGCGCGGTACGCCTCAAAACCGTTGGTCGCGCGTTCGACGAACTCGCGATTCTCCAAGCCGGCCGCCAAAATCTCGCGGCCGACGGCGTTGGCGAGCGCGATATCCGACCCGACGTCGAGCCCCAGCCAGCCGTCGGCCCAGCGCGCGCTCGACGTCCGGCGCGGATCGACGACGTAAAGCTTCGCGCCATTGTGAATGCCGCGCAGCACGTGATGAAAGAAGATCGGGTGCGTCTCGCGCGCATTCGACCCCCACAAAATAACGACGCCGGCGTGCTCGACCTCCTCGTACGAGCTCGTTCCGCCGCCTGCCCCGAAGACCGCCGTCAGACCGACGACGCTAGGGGCGTGTCAAGTTCGATTGCAGCTGTCGATGTTGTTGCTGCCGACGACCGCGCGAGCGAACTTCTGGGCGATATAGTTCATCTCGTTGGTCGCTTTCGAACAGCTGAACATCCCGTACGCGTGCGTTCCATCTCGCCGGCGCGCATCGTCGATCGCCGATGCCGCACGGTCGAGCGCCTCGTCCCAGGTCGCGCGGCGAAGTTGGCCGCCGTCGCGCACGAGCGGGTGCGTCAGTCGAACGTATTGTTTGCTCACGCTTCGTTGAATTCGCGGGCGGCCGACGAGTCCCCACCGCGCGCGGGTACGGCCAAAGGAGCCGGAGGGTGCCGGGAGCAACCAACGGTGACTGCACAGGAGGGCTGATACGATGGATCTGTCCGGGATTACCGTCTACGCTGGTGGCGGCTTCGCTCGTTACGGAGATTCGAAGGTCGGACTGCTCACCCACGGCCTTCAGTACGGGACCGGCTGTTTCGAGGGCATCCGAGGTTACTGGGTGCCCGAAGAGCGCGAGCTCTTTCTCGTCTTGCTTCGCGACCACTACGACCGTCTCCAAACCTCCGCAAAGATTCTGACGATGTCGCTGCCGCACGGCGTCGACGAGCTCGCCGAGATCACCATCGAGCTGTGCCTGCGGAACAGCATCAAAGGCGATCTCTACGTCCGCCCCTTCGCCTATAAGGCCGCCGAAGACGTCGGCGTCCGGCTGCACGGCGTCCCGGATGCCTTTGCCATCGTCCCTATCCCGTACGTGCAATACCTCGATACCGACCGAGGGCTCGACGTCTGCGTCAGCTCGTGGCGCCGCGCCGACGACACGATGGCACCGCCGCGCGCGAAGATTACCGGGCTCTACGTCAACTCGGCACTGGCCAAGAGCGAAGCCGTGGCCAACGGCTACGACGAGGCGATTCTACTCTCGCACGACGGGCACGTCTCCGAAGGCTCGGCCGAGAACATCTTTCTCGTGCGGCGGGGCGTGTTGTATACTCCAGATCCCTCGCAGAACGTTCTGGAGGGAGTGACGCGCCGCGCGATCATGGAGATCGCGCGCCAAGAGCTTGGCATGGAGGTCGTCGAGCGATCGATCGATCGCGGCGAGCTCTACTCGGCCGAGGAGGTTTTCTTCACCGGTACGGCCGTCGGAATTGCTTACGTCGGGTCGATCGATCGCCGCCAGGTTTCCGACGGCGCCATGGGCCCGGTTACCAAGCTGCTGAGCACGCTCTATTCGAGGATCGTGACGGGGCGTGAGGCGCGTTACCGGTCGTGGCTCACACCGGTCTACGCTTCGGCCCGAGTTAAGGTGTAAGCGGAGCCGGCGGCGCCGGCGAGGACGTATTCGTCCAGTAGGGTACGTCGGGCGAACCCTCGGGTACGCCGATCGCTTGATGCAGCTCGCGCCAGTGCGCAAAGCTCACTTCGTCGGCGTAGGCGAGCCGCGAGATGCGATGGATGAACTCCCGTCCGAGTTGCTGCGACGGCAGCGACGTTGTCATGACGACGATGACGTACGGCGCGTTGTCCGCGTACACGATCCCGGCATCGTTGAGCGTATCGAAGAACGAACCGGTCTTGTGCGCGATCGGCACGTCGGGCGGGAGCGGCTGCGGCAGCAGCGTGTTCACCTGGTCGGCCTCCAATATGGAGATCATCTCGTTGGACGACCATTGATCGACCAACTCGCCGTGCGCCATCAGCGTTAGCAGGCGCCCGAGATCCGCCGGTGACGTGCGAAGCGTCGCCCGAATCGACCACGCGTCGGTGCGAACGTCGCCCAGGAGGTGCGTCGTTCCCAAGCCCAGTTCCGCCATCTCGCGATTGATCGTGCGCCGCCCGACGAGCCGAATTAGCATGTTGGTCGCGGTATTGTCGCTGATGTCGATCATCTTATCGAGCAGGGCCGAGACCGGATACGTGCTGCCGTTGCGCGCGCCGCTCAAGTCTCCCGATCCGTCGTCTTTGTCTTGCGGTTCGAGCGTGACGCGGCGATTCAGGTCGAAATTTCCTCCGGCCAGCGCCTCAAAGACCGCGACCATCACCGGGAGCTTGATCGTCGATGCCGCCGGCATGCTTTTGCTCGCGTTGAATCCCGCATTATAGCCCGTATTGAGATCGACGACGTCCAGCGCGCTCGGCGCGGGAAGACGGCGCGCCAGCGTTCGAACGTCGCGGTTGAGCGTTGCAAAAGGGGGAGGAAGGTACGCGCTGGCCGGAGCGGCTGGAATTGCTATGCAGACAAGTGCGCACAGAGCAATCGCGCGTGCAAGCATCTCCGGCGTTTGCTCGGCGCGCGTTTCGACTCCTGCCGCGCTGCGGGCTTTACGGGGGCTCGCTCGGTCGCATGGTGAACGTCGATGCAGATGAAGGACCCGGGCACGAATCCGTGGCGATCGTTAACCGAAGAGCGCATAACCTACGCGCTCAAGGTTCTGATGGTGATCGTCCTCGCGCTCTTTGCGGGCGAGTACGTCATCAGGATTCTCACGCGCATTCACGGCGTGATCTATATCCTCGTCGCCGCAGTGTTCTTGGCGTATCTCATCTATCCGGCGGTCCAGCGGCTGCGGCGGCGCGTGCCCCTGATCGCGGCGATCCTTCTCGTCTATCTGGGAATGCTCGCGACGCTGGCGATCTGCGCGATGTTCGTCGTGCCGCACGTCATGGAAGACGTCGGCCAACTGGTTCGGCATTACCCCGACCTCGTCGACCGGCTTCGCTCGATCGTCTACGATCCGCGCGACCCGTTGACGTCGCGATTGCCCGACTGGGCCCGGCGTGAGCTCGCGCGGGCTCCGCTCGATCTCGCGACCTGGGTCGAGACCCGCGGCCTGCAGACGGCCGGGCATATTGTCGTCGTTTTGGCAGGAACCGCGGCTGCCGTCGCGATTTTCATCATCGTTCCGATGGTGACGGCGTACCTGTTGCTCGACCTCGACCACCTCAAGCGCAGCCTCGCGGCCATCGTGCCGGAGGGACGCTGGCGCGCGACGGCCTCGCTGCTCTCGGATATCGATGACGTGATCGGCGGCTTCATCCGCGGGCAGCTGCTCGTAGCGCTCGTCGTGGGCATCCTGATTACGGGCGCGCTGGCGGTGCTGCGCGTTCCGTATCCGTGGCTCTTTGGCTTGCTCGCCGCGCTCGGCGACTTGATACCCTACGTCGGAGCGGTGCTCGCCTATCTGCCGGCCGCGCTCTCCGCCGTCCTGGCCAACGGCTGGCTCAACGCGCTGTTCGTGACCATCGCCTTCGTCCTGATCTACGAAGTCGAGGGGCATCTGATCGCGCCGCCGATCGTCGGCCGTCAGGTCCGCTTGAGCCCGTTCGTCGTCGTGATCGCGCTGCTGATCGGCGCAGATCTTGGAGGTCTCTTCGGTATGCTGGTTGCAGTGCCGGTCGTCGGTGTGTTGCGCGTCATCGTGCTGCGCGTGCTTCGCGCGACGAGAACATCGTGAGCGCCGGGGCGGGAGTCGGCCGCGTCGACATCGTCGGCGTCCCGATGGACTTAGGAGCGAGCCGCCGCGGCGTCGATATGGGTCCGTCCGCCGTCCGCTATGCGAAGCTCCACGAGAAGCTGCGAAAGCTGGGGATCGCCCAGATTGTCGACCACGGAAATCTTCCGGTTCCCATCCGCGAGTCGGCCGATGCAGCCGATTCGTCGGCGAAGTTTCTCGACGTTATTACGGATGTCTGCAACGACCTCGCGACACTCGTCGAGCGAGCCGTTCGCGAGGGCGGCTTACCGATCGTCCTCGGCGGCGATCACTCGATCGCGATGGGGACGCTCGAGGGGCTGACGCGTGCGCGCGGCGCCGCGCCGGGACTCGTTTGGATCGACGCCCACGCCGATATCAACACACCCGACAGTTCCGCGACCGGCAACGTCCACGGAATGCCGCTCTACTTCGCTCTGCAAAACGGCTTTGCGTTACCGGAGAGCACCGTGCAAATCGGCTTACGAGACGTCGACCCCGACGAGAAACGCCTGCTGCGCGAGTTCGGAGTCAGAACCTTTACGATGAGCGACGTCGACAAGCTCGGCATGGTGCACGTAATGGAGCTCGCACGCGCCGCGGCCGGCGCAAACGGCCGCGCGATTCACGTCTCGTTCGATATGGATGCGATCGACCCGAGCGAAGCCCCCGGCACCGGAACTCCCGTCAAGGGCGGATTGAGCTACCGCGAAGCGCACCTCGTGATGGAGATGCTCCACGAGAGCCGTCAGCTCGGCTCGATTGAGATGGTCGAGATCAATCCGATCTTCGACGACCGCAATCAAACTGCGGCGCTCGCCGTCGGCCTCATCTGCTCCGCGCTCGGGAAGTCGATTCTTTAACGAACTGGCCGCTGCAGTTAGCAACAGCGCCGATATTGCGAAGTCATAAGGCCTAAGCTGAAGGCCATTAGCCTCACGCCGAGTGCGCCAATCTGTGGGATCCTAACGGGAGCAAGCCCGCAGACCATTGGAGGCAACGGTGCATTACTTACCGGCGCGGCTTCTTTCTCTTCTCCTCAGCACTCTTGCGGTCAGCGCCTGCAATGGAATCGGTCCGGGAGGAGCTCTTGCCCAACCGGGCGCGGCTTCGGCGCGTCGGCCCGACCTCGGAGCAGGCAAGGGAGACCGACTCTACCTTTCCTCGCTTCCCTGGGTCAGGGAGTATTCTGTCTCCGGGAACCGGCACCGCTTGCTCTGCCACGACCCACTGCCGCCTATGGAAGCGTATAGCTGGGGCGGAATCGGCGTAAGTGCCGGCCACGTTTTATATGTGCCGGTTCCTTCGTTGAGCGAAGTTTTTACGTTTACCGCAGATTGCGGGGCCGCGGGACCCACACTATCCGATCCCGGCGGGGCGCCAAGTGACGTGGCGTTCGACGACAAGCGCGCAATCGTCTACGTTTCGAATTTCGGGAACCCGTGCGTCGAGGTTTACGAGGACGGGGCGACCTCGCCGACACGAAGCCTCTGCGAGTCTGGATACCCCTATGGAGCATATGGGGTCGCGGTCCACGAGGGAGACGTCTACGCCACGGTGTCAAAACTTTGCTCGGACCCAAAGTACCAGTGCTCCTACCTTGTAAAGTTTCCGCACGGGCGTCAGAGAGGTGCCCACGTGCTACCGCTCGAGGAAGAGACTTTCCAAGATACCGTCGGTATAACGTTCGATTTAAAAGGCAATCTTCTCGCATTTTCAGCCTTAGGCTACGTCGGCATTTATCCCCCGCCCTATACGGGTGCCCCCGGGCGAACGTGTAGCTTGTTGGGTGGTTATTATGGTGCTCTGGACCGCAGCAACCAACGTCTCTACGTTGGTGCGGGCAACGGCGTACGAGTCTTTACTTACCCAGGCTGCAAATACAAGTACTTCGTCCGCTCCAAGATTCGCAGCGACGTCCCCATTGGCGTGGCCGTCGACACGCAATCCGGCGGGTAGTACCCGACGCAGAGGCGATGCCGGCGCAATGGCGCCGGGCAGCAACGCGATCCCGACGAGCCGCGAGCGCGCGTCAGGCGCGTGTTAGCATGGTTCGATGTGACAACGCACCAAAAAAGTCGTTCCGTCGTCGTGCGTTATCGTCGCCGTTGCCTTGGCGTGTTCTTTTTTATCCTCGGATGCCTGGAGAAGCGCCTCGTCCCCGCCTACGATCGAAACTTGTAGCTTCGGAGTGTCGCTGGCGATGCTCCAGCCGGACTTCGGTGCCAGCCGAAAGATTGCCGAGGAGATATCCCGCGGGGTTCCAGAGATGAGGCTGAGGTGTACTTCGGTGATCTCGGGTGACTGCTTTTTTGCGGGGCTGCGGTGCTCGTTGGACGCGCCCCGTTCGGCTTCGCCGACGGGTAGAGCAGACGACCTCGCTGACGGCGCGCATCCAACGGCACTCAGCATCGCGCCAACGGCGGCGCACGCAATCTCTTTACGGTTCATTTCGGCTCCTTTCAAGCAGCAGCTCGTTATCTACGGCGCCGGCATGAAAGCAACCCGCACTGCGGCCAACCCACGCCTCGGTAAGGCGCGGCCCAGCGACGCGGTTTCGTTTGCGCGCTCGAACTAAAGCTTGATTGTTGCTTGGCCTTCGCAGGCGACGCCGCCGCCGCAAACGGCGGGATCCCAGCTGGCGTCGGCAAGCAGCGAACGAATCTTCGTCTCCGTTTGTTCGTCGACCGGCGGCGTGAAGACGAGGTTCGTCATCTTTCCGTCGTCGCCGACCGTGACGACTAACGTCACGTGCGCGCCGAGGGCGTCGAGTTGTTTGCGCACCTCCGGGTCGAGAACCGGCGTCGGCTGCTCGGCCCCGAACGGAAGGTAACCGCCGGCGGGACGGGCGTTCTCACTTGCGACCTCGCGCACTTGCGGCGAAGCGGTCGAAATCGGTGCGGTCCTGCCGCGCGAAGCGGAGTCTCCGGCTTGCGCGACGGCCGCTACCGAGGGCGCGGCGGGAGCGTTGGTTGCAACCGGAACCTTTGACGACGCAGCGCTCTGGTGGAGCTTAACGATCTTCACCTTATGCGCGAAATCGATCGTCGGCGTCGCTCTGAACTGCGGTGCGGCCGCCCGCGGACGCGGCACCGGCCTTTGCGGGCGGACGATTTGCACGTGGAGGATGTGCGTAAAGCTCACGGTTTCGACCGCCGGCGTATCCGCCACGGTCCAGGCAAGCGCCGGAATCGCCAGCGCGACGAGGCAATGGATGAGCACGGAGCCGAGCGTGGCTCGCTCCATTCGCCCTCTTCCATCGACCATCGCCGTCATTTTTTGCGTTTTTCCATGCCTCCCAACGCGCGGGGCGGTCGTTTCGTGACGTTTGTGCTCCCAGCGGAGCTCTCCGCGCCCCAGGCGTCCCAACCCTCTACCTGCGAGCGGGCGAAGAGTTCGAGGCGGCTGCGCGGCCCGCAGAGACGCTCGATGAGCGTTCGAAAGACGGCCGGCTTCTCGCTGTGCGCGCCGCGCGGCTGCAGCACGACCTGCGACTGCGCGAGGTCTAAAATCGGGAACGGGCGTCCGGTCGGATTGGTCGTCGCAACAAGCAGCAGCTCCGAGGTCGGCTTGGTGAAGGTCGGAGGTATGCCTTGACCGGAGATGATCTCGCCGCGCCGGTTGATCTTTACCCAGACGTAGGCCACGCCGCGATAGTGCAGCTT
>DATAQH010000016.1:0-19216 GCA_036264815.1 Candidatus Cybelea sp. | reverse complement strand
AACGCACGATTGCCAAGCGTCCCGATGATGCCGTGTATGTTGACTTCGTGCAGGTAGGAATGGGCAAGACGATCGTTCCGCCGTACTCCGTTCGCGCCCGCGACGGTGCGCCGGTGTCGACGCCGCTGCACTGGGAAGAGGTCGAGGCCGCCGCCGCGCGCCGGTCCGCGACCCTGCCCGCCGACGAGTTCGCAAAATATACGATTCGGACGGTTCCGGCGCGCGTGGCACGCGACGGGGACCTGTGGGGCCCGAAGCGCTGGAAGAAGCAGCGGCTCGAGGGCCCGAGCGCCAAAGCCGCTCGCCTATGGGCAGATAGCGCTCGGGGGTAGCGAACGGGCGGGCGCCTTGGGTAGAATAGTCGGGCTATGGCGCATGCAATTTGGTCGGGAGCCATCAACTTCGGGCTCGTTACGATTCCGGTCAAGCTCTTCACCGCGGTGAAGACCGACGACCTTTCCTTCAATATGCTGCACAAAAAGGACGAGGGGCGCATCAAGTACGAGCGCGTCTGCAGCGTGGACGGCAAGCCCGTGCCCTGGGACGAGATCGTCAAGGGCTACGAATATGAAAAGGGTCAGTACGTTTTACTGACCGACGAAGATTTTGCCAAGGTCAACCCCGAGGCAACGCAGTCGGTCGATATCGTCGAGTTCGTCGAGCTCGACCGGATCAACCCGATGTTTTTCGATAAGCCTTATTACCTCGAACCCACCAAACAGGGGCGGCACGCGTACGCGCTGCTGCGCGAAGCGCTCGCCGACAGCAACCGCGTCGCCATTGCGCGTGTGGTGATTCGGACAAAGGAATACATCGCCGCCGTCAAGCCGCTCGATGACGCACTCGTTCTCGAGCTGATGCACTGGGCCAACGAGATCGTGCCGGCGACGACGCTCGACCTTCCGGACAGCGAGAAGCTGCCCGAAAAAGAGATGCAGATGGCGCGCATGCTGATCGATACGATGAGCGTCGACGAATTCGAGCCGGAGAAATTCACCAACCAATACCACGACCAGCTGTTGACGATGATCGAGGCGCGCGCGGAAGGCAAGGAACTGCCGAAGGCAAAGAAGGCGCCGGCGCGCTCGAAGGTCGTCAACCTGATGGACGTGCTCGCGCAGAGTCTCGAGGAGAGCAAGAAGCGCCGTGGGGCGGCAGGCGAAAAGCCGGCCGCCAAGCGCCGGAAGAAGACGGCGGCCTAGGACACCTAGGGTCCGGGCAGCGCGTCGGCGGGTTTGACGGCGTCTGCTTCGGCTGCGATGCCGGCGCGCAGGCCCATCACCAGGGCTATCGCCGCCATGAACAGCGACTCGACGCCCGCAACGCGGGGACCGTAGCCTGAGAGCAAACCGGTGGAGACCGGCGGTGCGATGATTCCCGAAAGCGAGTCGAGTGAGGAACTCGCACCGAGCACCATCCCTTGCTCGCGATCCGAGGCGGCGTTGCTGATCAGCGCGGTGATGCCTGTGTTCGTGAGCGCCATGCCGAACGAGAAGAGCAGCATCGTTGCCGAGAGCAGCACGATCTCGTGCACGAACGGAACGAGCGCGAAGCCTGCGACGAGTGAAGCGAGGCCCAGATTCGACATTCGCCGGTCGCCGAGCTGGGCCGATACGCGCCGCACCATGACGACGTTCATGAAGACGTTGAAGACGGCAAAGACCGAGAAGAAATAATCCGTCTTGGCCAGAGAGAATCCGACCTGCCGCTGCAGATAGAGCGCAAAGACGCCGAACCATCCATAGAGCGCGAGCGCGATTGCGAGCTTCTGCCAGAGAACGCCGGCCAGGCGCGGCTTGCCGAAGCATTCGACGAGCGATTGAACCGACAAGCGGTCCTCGTGGTCCGGCCGCGCCCGGGACTCCGGGAGCATCACAATCGTGAGGAGGAGCGTGAGAAACTGCAGCCCGGCCGCAACGAGAAACGGTACCGCAAAGCCGTAGCGCGCATAGAGAAGGCCGCCACCCGCGGGACCGAAGACCATCCCAGCAGCAAACATTGCGCCGATCAAACCGAAGGCGCGCGCGCGGTCTTTGGCCTCGACGAGATCCGCGACGTAGGCTTGCGTAATGCTGATGTTTCCGCCGGAGATGCCTTCGAGGATGCGTGCGGCGAAGACGACTGCGATCGGCGCTAGGGATAGCGCGACCGCGATGTTCGGCGCGAGCCCGAGCATCGCCCAGCCGATCGTCGCGCCGATTTGGCTGACGATCAAGACGGTCTTGCGGCCGAGCCGGTCGGATATGATCCCCCAGAGCGGCGCGGAGAGGAACTGGCAGAGCGAGAATGTGGCAAAGAGCAGTCCGACGACGAATGCCGAGGCGCCGAAATGCGTCACGAAGTACGGCATCATCGGGATCAGCATGCTGAAGCCAACGATATCGATGAAGGTGACGCCGAGAATCGGCAACAGCTTGCGAACCATGTCGGGTGGCTATTCGACGGCTACGCGGGCGACTCTACCGGCAAGACGATTCGCGACAAGCGCTCGCCGCGCCGCAAGAACTCGACCTTGTAGGGCCGGCTCAAATCGACGCTCGTCAGTACCCGATGCAAATCGTCGACTCCACGTAGCGGTTCCCCTTCGAATGAGAGCACGACGTCGCCGCCGCGCAGGCCGGCAGTATCGGCCGGGCTCCCCGCTTCCACGGAATCGACGACGATCGCGCGCCGATCCGGCAGATGCAGACGCCGCGCAAAGGCCGGCGCCAGCACGACGTCCTGCGCCGCGATGCCGAGGTAGCCGCGGCGCACGCGTCCGTCGCGCATCAGCAATCCGGCGATGTGCTTGGCGGTGTTGATCGCGATCGCAAAACAGAGCCCCTGACCGGGAAGTACGGCCGTATTGACGCCGATGACTTCCCCGGCGGAGTTTACGAGCGGACCACCAGAATTTCCGGGATTGAGGGCGGCGTCGGTTTGTACGATGTTGTCCATCAGGCGACCCGATTGGGAACGCAGCGACCGGCCAAGCGCGCTGACGACGCCGGCCGTCACCGTATACGCGAGGCCGTACGGATTACCGACCGCTACGGCGAGCTGGCCGGGCCGTAACTCGCTCGAGTCGCCGAGCGTCGCGTGTGCGAGGCCGGGCGCGTCGACTCGCAGCACGGCGAGGTCGGAATGCGGATCGTCGCCAACCGGGGAAGCGTCTAACTCGCGACCGTCCAGCAGCGCGACCACGATCCGCTGCGCGTCGTGGACGACGTGGCTGTTGGTAATGATGAAACCGTCGGGCGTGAAGACGAAGCCGCTGCCGTTCCCGCCGCGCCGTCCGTTGCGAACCTCGATACAAACGACCGCCGGGCTGACCCGCTCGGCCGCAGCCGTAACCGCGAGCGAATAGGGATCGGCGCTGGGTGCGTCCGAGATCGAGATGAGTGGAAGTGCCATACCGGTTCCCTCAAGACCATCGTCGCAGGCTCGAGGTTTCGGGGGAGCGGGTTGCTACGCGCACTTGCGCGAATCGAGTTTGGCCCGCGCCCAGATGGCGGAATTGGTAGACGCGCTGGTTTCAGGTACCAGTGGTGGCAACATCGTGGGGGTTCGAGTCCCTTTCTGGGCAGTTTTTGGCTTTCGTATCCGATCCTCGAAAGGTGTCGCCGACATTCCCACCGTCCTATTAAGAAGAGCCGCTCTGTTTGTCTTCAGCGCCGTCCTCGCGGGCTGTGGGCAAGCCTACGCTCCTGCGCGCAGCGCCGCGCAAACCGTTGCCGGCACCGGCGCGGTCAGCGCCGAGACCGGCTACAAAGTCGACTACAGCTTTCGAGGGCACCCGTCGGGCGCGACACCGACCGGCTTGACCTCGTTTGATGGCGCGCAGTACGGCACGACGATCGCGGGCGGCACGCACACCTTCGGTGGGGTCTTCGTTCGTAACGCGACGGGCGTGAAGATGCTTTACAGCTTCCAGGGTGGCACCGACGGCGCGAGTCCAACGGGCGCGCTCGTCGCCTTTGGCGGAAAACTTTACGGCACGACCGAGTATGGCGGCGCCGCGGGCGACGGTACCGTCTTCTCGATCGACACACAGGGAAACGAGCACGTCGTCTATGCCTTCAAAGGCGGAAGCGATGGAGCGGCTCCGGCGATGGGCGCCCTGCTCGGCCATAACGGTGCGTTGTATGGCACGGCGAGCGCCGGCGGAGAGCCGTCTTGCCGGGTCGGCAAGGGCGTCGGATGCGGAATCATTTTTTCCGTGACGGCGGCCGGCAGCGAACGCGTTCTCCATCGCTTTCGGGGAAAGCCGGACGGCGCCGCGCCGATGGGCTCGTTGATCGAGTCGGGCGGCAAGATCTACGGAACGACGGAGTTCGGGGGTCTCCACGACAACGGCAGCATTTTTGCTTTCAGCGGCACGTCCGTGCACCTGCTCTATAGTTTCAAGGGCTATCCCGACGGGGCAAACCCGTACGCCGGCTTGGTCCTTAGCCACGGCACGTTCTACGGTACGACCGCGTTTGGCGGTGCGTTCGACTACTCGGGAACGGTGTACTCGCTGTCTCGCGGCGTCGAGCACGTCCTGCACAGTTTTCGAGGAACTCCCGACGGTGCCGTGCCCGTCGGCAGCCTGACCCTTATCGACGGTACCTTTTACGGTACGACCGAGTACGGCGGAAGTAACGAACGCGGATGCACGGGGCGCGGCATCGGCGGCTGCGGCATCATCTTTAGGATAACGGCTTCGGGCAACCAGAAGACGCTCCACGTCTTCCGCGGCTTTCCGGACGGGTCAAACCCGTGGGGGAGTCCGATTCTACGGGGCGATCGGCTCTATGGGACGACGACGTCGGGCGGCCGCGGCGGTGAAGGGACGATTTTCTCGATGCCCCGGCCTGCGAAATAACCTTTGCCGTGAAGTATCTGGCGGTTTTTACGATCTACGTACTCTTATGCGGCTGCGGCACGAATTCGTGGCCGGTGCGGGGCGGCGCGGCGGATCGTTCGGTCGTTCCTGCCGTCGCGCCGACCGATGCCGATGCATCGTCGAAGATCCATCACGTCGTCATCATTTTTCAGGAGAACCGCACGCCCGATAACCTCTTTAACGGGTTGCGGGGCGCCGACACGGTGCGCGTTGGGCTCGATTCTCACAACGAACGCGTGAAGCTGGCGCCGACGTCGCTCAAAGCTCCGTACGACGTCAGCCACGAGCACGGTGCGTTTTTGATCGAACGCGCCAATGGCAGGCTCAATGGTTGGGATCTCGTGCATTCGAACTGTAAAGCGATCGGGAGGTGCCCGCCGCGCGGCCGGCGCGCGTACGGCTACGTTCCGCGAGCGGAGGCTGGGCCGTACTTTACGATGGCGGAACGCTACACGTTCGCCGACCGAATGTTCCAAACCAACGAAGGGCCGAGCTTTCCGGCGCATCAATACATCGTCAGCGGGACGTCGACGATATCCGACGGTTCGCAGCTGCGCGCGGCCTCGAACGCGTTCGCCCCGTTGGGCGGCTTTACCGGCGGCTGCGACTCGGCCCCGGGTTCCTACGTCTTTTTGATCGATGCTGCGGGGAACGAAAATCAGGCGACGTTTCCATGCTTCAACCGGACGGCGCTGATGGATCTCCTCGACAAAAAGGCGATCGGTTGGAGGTACTACCAGCAGCATTCCGGCTCCGGGCTCTGGGAGGCGCCCGATGCGATCTACCACATTCGCCACAGCGCAGAGTTTACGACCGACGTCGTCTCGCCGTCGAGCCGGATTCTCTCCGACATCCCGGCGGGAAAGCTCGCCCAGGTCGTCTGGGTGACACCCTCGTCCGAAGAGTCCGATCACGCGGGCCAGACCAACGGAAGCGGCCCCTCGTGGGTCGCTTCGGTCGTCAATGCGATCGGCCGAAGCCAGTACTGGAACGACACGGCGATCTTCGTGACGTGGGATGACTGGGGCGGCTGGTACGATCACGTACGGCCTCCCTCGTATAACTCGTACGAACTCGGCTTTCGCGTGCCGCTGATCGTCATCTCACCCTACGCGAGGGCGCACCACGTTTCGCACGTGCAGCACGAGTTCGGAAGCATCCTGAAGTTCATCGAAGAGGATTTTGGGTTGTCCTCGCTCGGCACCACCGACGTGCGCGCCGACAATCTCGCCGACTGCTTTGACTTCAGCTCGCCGCCGAAGAGGTTCGTGCCGATTCCGGCGCCGCTCTCCCCGAAGTACTTCTTAGATCGGCCGGAGTCGTCGGAGAGCATCGACTACTAAGACACCCTTCGGGTTTGCGCGACTCCCTCAGGTTTTCAGCGCGGCCGCGGCGCGGCCGGCGAGCAGCGCCGGTACGACGCCGAACGCGACGAGCAGCCCGAGGGCGCGCCAGGCGATGTCGTATCCGTGGACCTGGGCGAGCGCTCCGAAAAGCGCGGGCGTCGCGAACGCCGCCAAGAGCGTCCAAGTCAATCCGACGCCGAGCGCGCTGCCGGCGTGTTCCTCGCCGCCGATCTCCGCAAAGCCGATTACGCTCACGCCGATCCAACCCTCGGCGGTAAAGCCCAGCGCGAGCGCGAGCAGCACCGCGACCCACGGCGGCGTGCCGGCGCCGATCGACGCGATTCCAAGGGCGACGAGCGCAACGAGAATGCAGTTCGTCGCCAGGGGCAGCGTGCGGCTTCCGGCAAAGACGTGATCGCTGATCCAGCCCCACGCGAGCCGGCCGAAGATCGCCGCCACCTGTGAGAGCGTGAAGATCGAAAGCGCTAAACCGAGCGGGTAACCGGCGCGCTGGACGAGGGTAAGTGTAAGGAATCCCATCAGCGCGAGCTGTCCGCATACCAGCACCATCGAGGTGAGCGTCAACAAAATCAAACGTGGCTCTCGAGCGATGACGACCATTTCGACCAGCATCGCACGCAGCGATACGCTTTGGCCTTCGAGTTGGACCGGCTCGCGGTAGAGGCGGGACGCGATCGAGCACGCGACGAGCGTACAGATCCCGGCGGTCACGAGCGCATAGCGGTAATCGAAACGCAACGCAATCGCCGGGAGCAGCAGCGAGCCGATGACGCCTGCTATCGGCACGCCGCACTGGCGCACCCCCATTGCGAAGCCGCGGTCGGATTTCTTGAAGAAAAAGATGATCGCGTGGCTGCCGGCCGGCGTGACGGCTGCGTAGCCGACACCGTACACGAGCAGCCAGGACAGGAGCCAGGCGTAGCTTTGCACGGCCGATGCGGCGATCAACGCGACGCCCATGATCGCGCCGCTCCACAAGACGACCGCCTTGTCGCCGAAGCGGTCGGTCAACGCCCCGGCGACCGACGTCATCGCGACAGATCCGATGAACTGGACAGAAAGAAGCCAGCCCAACTGTGCCTGCGAGAGATGCAAGGCCGTTTTGAAGCAGGGCAGCAGCGTGCCGGTCGACATGATGAGCAGCGACGCCCCGACCATCGCGCCCGTGAAGAGCGCGAGCACCTCGTAAGGGGACTCGGGCATCGGGTTATGCGGCCGCGGACGTTGCTTCGTAGAGTGCATCGTTGGAGTCTCTTCGGTGCGCGGCGCCGAAGCGCCGTCCTCGAATGAATCGCGACGACCAGCGCAACCGGCACCTAACGATCGCCGCGCTCACGGCGCCCGCCGCCGCCGTGGTGTGGTTCGTCTTTCATGGGGTCTACGCGAACCTGAGCGCTTCGGTAAAAGCCGTCGGCTACGTCGACCCGTTGACCCAAACGGGCATCTTTCTCGGCTACGTCACGATGATCGGAGGCACGCTCGTGCTCGGTGCGATCGCCGCATGGAACCTGCTAGCGGCGCTTTTCATCTCGGTGCGGCGCGGTCCGTAGGGCAAGGCCCCAAAGATGCGCGTGCTGCTCTTCGTCAATCCGCAATCGCGGCGGGGTAGGCAGCTCGCCGGCGACGTCCGCCGCTCGCTGCAGAACCAAGGGATCGAGATCGCCCCGCCGCACTCGCGGGAGAGCGTCGACGCCGTCGTCGTCGGCGGCGGAGACGGAACGCTCGCCCGGCACGTGGCGCGGGCGTTGCGGCTCGACGTGCCCGTGGGCCTGATCCCGCTGGGCACGTTCAACGAGCTCGCCCGGACGTTGGATATCCCGCTCGACGTCGAGGCGGCGTGCCGGACGATCGCCGGGGGCAACACGCGACGGATCGACGTTGCCACCGTGAACGGAGCCTATTACGTGAATGAGGCGAGCATTGGGCTGTCGAGCCGCTTGACGCGGTTGCAGCGGCCGGCCGACAAACAACGCTTCGGTTTTTGGGCGATCGCTGCGAGCGCGCTGGGGGCTTTTCATTATTTGCGCCCCTTCCGCACCCAGATCGAGTACGAAGGGGGCAGCGTTGCCCTGCGCACCTTCCAGCTTACGGTAGCCAATAGCCATCGCTTCGGGGGCTTCATTACGGCGCAGGACGCGGCGATCGACGACGGCCGGCTCGATCTCTATGCGATCGAAGCGGAAGGACTGCTGCCGATTTGGAGTGCCGTGCGCGCGGTACTCGCACACCGCTGGGATTCAGGAGCCGGGCTGCGGGTCTACCGCGCGCCGAGCTTCTCAATCCTGACCCGGCGGCCACACCGAATCACCGCCGACGGGGAGCCCGCCGGGCGAACCCCCGCCGAGTTCGTCCTCCTGCCGCAGGCCCTGCGGGTCTTCGTGCCCGAGAAAAATTCGTAACGCCGGGGTTGACAGCAGCATGCTATTAAACTATTGTACTAGTGTACTAGTACAATAATGTACTGGTACGATGCGAAAGGAAGCACACCATGATCTCGACCTACACCTCCGACACCCAGATGCCCCGCGAATCCCGCACCCCGGTTCGGCTGCCCGACCGCCGTCCCGACGCGCTGTTCCCGGGTTGGGGACCGAAGTTTTAAGGTCTCGGAGATGCCTGCCGTTCTAACGGTAGACCCACGCAGCGGCGTGCCGATCTACCTCCAAATCGTCGAGCAAGTCAAGCGATCCATCGCGCTCGGGGTTTTGAGGGCCGGCGAGCAGCTGCCAACGGTCAAACAGCTGGCGATCGATCTGACGGTCAACCCGAACACCGTCGCCCGCGCGTACCGCGAACTCGAGCGGGGAGCGGTCATCGAGACGGCAACGGGTCGTGGATCGTTCGTCCGCACCGAAGAAGTCGAAGCCTCGCCGAGAGTCGCCGTCGAGATTGGACGGGACGCACTCGAGCTGGCGCTGCGCGAGGCCAAAGCGGTCGGACTCGACCGCGACGAGGTGCGAGCGATCTTCGAAGCTGTGTTGGAACGCTGGTTCTCCGAGCTCCCGAAAGGCGATAGTCAATGAGCAGTATCAAGATTTCGAACCTGCGCAAGATTTACGGCTCGACGCCCGCGGTGGACGATCTTTCGCTCGAGGTTCCAAGCGCCAGCGTGTTCGGGTTACTCGGCCCGAACGGTGCCGGCAAAACGACAACGTTCAAGTGCATGCTCGGTCTCGCGCGCCCGTCGAGCGGCGAGATTCTCTACGACGCAAAGCCGTTGACTCCCGAAAGTTTCGAGCGGATCGCGTACGTTCCCGAGCGCAACGTTCTCTACGACTGGCTGACCGTCGACGAGCACGTCGAGATGAACCGGCGAGCGTTCAAAGCGTTCGACGCGGCACGCGCGCGCGAACTGCTCTCGCAGTTCGGCGTCGACCACCGCAAGCGCGTGGCGGCTCTTTCGAAAGGAATGCGCACGGCGGTCATGGTTGCCTGCGCGTTCGCGCGAAACGCCGAGATCCTCGTCCTCGACGAACCGACGAGCGGTCTCGATCCGGTCAATCAGCGCCACGTACTGAGCCTCATCATCAACGAAGCTGCGAAAGGCAATTCGGTCATTTTTTCTTCGCACCAAATCGGTCAAGTCGAACGCGCTGCCGAAACGATTGCCATCATCGATCGCGGTAAGGTGATCCTTTCCGGACTGGTCGACGACCTCAAGGCGGATCGCAAGATCGTCGAAGGCATCTTCCCGGACGTCGGCTTCTCGCTCGACGGGATCGCGAACGATCCACGGGTCTCGCGCGTCGATCGTACGGAGCGGATCGTGCGCTTGCTCGTGACCGCCGGCGCCGACGAGATCGCCGGCCGGCTCTCCGCTTCCGGCGCTACCGGTATTCGCGTGCTCGATCTCAATCTCGAGGACATCTTCCTGTATGCCGTGTCGCCCGTGACCGCGACGACGGACATCGTTACGAAAGAACTATCGTCATGACGTATATCGAATGGCTGCGGATCCGCAACTGCCTCAAGGTGTTGGCCATTATCCTGGTCGTTTTGGTCGCACTCGCGGTCGTGTTGCGCGTCTCCGTCGCCCGCTACATGTCGCCCGCACAGTGGGTACACCATATGTCGCTCGACCCCGGAACGCACGAGAGCAACGTTACGCTTCCCGACGGCACGAAGCGCATGGTGCTCGATAATCCGGGCGAGCAAATGCACGCGATCATCGACGATCACGGGAGCGCCGGAACGCACATCGAGGTTACCGAGCCGTCGAGCCGGGCGCACAAAGAGAAGGACAACGTGAGCGTGGGCAGCGTTCACGTGGTCGAGTCGCGTCACGGAACGATGACGACGACGATCATCGACACCAACGGCGCGGTCCCGATGCTCTACTACATGGCCATTGCGGATTTCTTCGCGCTGATCGTGGCGACGATTCTCGCTGCGCCCCTCGCGCGCGAGATCAACGGACACCTCGAACTGACCCTGACCAAGCCGATCTCGCGATTGCGTTATGCGCTAGGCGTGCTCGGTGTCGACGTCGTCGGGATCCTCGCGGCTTCCGTGATGACCGTCGCGGCCTTCTATCTGTGCCAGTTGCTCTTCGAGACGCCGCGACTCGATTTCAGCGGTGTAAACACCCGCGCCATTCTCATGGGCATCGCCTGTCCGCTGGCGTGGTACGCGATGCTCTGCGCGGCGACGACGTGGCTGCCGAGGGCCTACGGCGCGCTGCTCGGGCTCATCCCGCTCGGCCTGCTTTTCGTCGGCTTGCTGACGCTGGTACCCACGTCCAACGTCGTGGCGCTCTTCGTCCACGACGTCGCCTGGGTCATCTCTCGCTTCGATCCTTTGACGTACGTCTCGGTCGCGTCACCAAACTCGGAGGGTAGCATGAACTACTCCGGAGCCAACTTCGGATTCCGCATCTCAATGGAAGCGCTGTTCTTCGTCGCCTACGGTGCGTTGGCGCTGTGGCGCTGGCAGCGAGTGGAGGCATAATCGTGGAGATCATTGGAACGAACTTTACGCTTGCGCTGGGCTCGTGGCGTCTACGCTTCGTGCTGGCGATCGAGGACGGCGACGAAAAGCCGATCGAGCGAGTCGCACCTCCGCATCGCTTGCGCGTCGTGCCTGAGGACGAGTACGTACGCTGACGCCTTTCGCAGCCGGCTTCGGCGCTCGGTCAGACGGTCCTCACCAGAACGTAACCGTCCCAAGGTGCCTTGGCTTAGCGTACGAGCGAGAAGGTTGGATGAACGGCGTTACAATACGAAGCCCGTCCGTACGGCCGGACGAGCGTACTTGAACCCGTCCTTACCGACGGTGTAGAGATAGATGTTCGGAATGAGCGGATCGCCGCTGATGTTGAAGGCGAACTGTCCCACGAGCGCGGTAAACGTGCCGCCATGCTGCAGAGAAGTTAGAAGCGAGGTCTTCGTCGTGGCGTTTCCGCGCTGGGAGGCGGCGATCACCAGCTGTCCGGCTGCGTATCCGAACGCGGAAAAAGCCGTGATCTGCGTCACCTCACGCTGAAAATCCGCAACGAGCTGCACGGCACTCGTAACGCGGTCCAGCGGCGGCATCGGCGAGGCGACGTACGCGCCTTCGAGCGTCGTTCCGTAGGTCGCGATCGTTTCGCTGTTGTAGAAGCCGTCCGACGCGCCGAAATCGCCGCTGTATCCGGCCAGCCGAAGCGCCAGCGCGATCGGCCCCATTTCGGCCGTCTTGCCGCTGAGAAAAACGTAGCCCGGGCTGCGGTCGAACACCGTTCGTGCGGCTTGCGCGGGGTCGGTCTTGTTCAGCGGAAAGAGCAGCAGTTCCGAGGCGTGATGCCCGTTCCTAGCCTCGGCAACGAAGCCGCGCGCGACGTCGTAACCGTAATCGCCGTCGAAGGCGATGGCGACGGTGGAGACGCCGCGCTTTCCATCGAGGGCCGACCCGGCGAAAAGGCGGCCGGCCGTGCTGTCTTTTGCGGGCAGCCGGTAGACGTTGTGGTAACCGCGCCCGGTAACGGCGTCTGCAGTGACGGTCGGCACGATCAGCGCAAAGCCCATATTGGCGTATCGGGAGAGCGCCGCCAGCGTCATCGCGGCCGTTAAATTTCCGACGACGCCGACAACGGTTGAGTCGGCCGCCGCCACGTTGGCATTCGAGGCGGCGAGGCCCGCGTCGTTTCGATCGTCCAACGGCTTGAGACCCCACACGTTGCCGATTGGGGCGTGGAAGCGATTCTGCTCGTCGACTGCGGCTTGCACGCCTTTTACGACTTCGTTACCGTATTTCGCGAGGGCGCCGGAGAGCGTCACGTTGACGGCGATCGTCAGTTGGGGAAGAAACTGATTGTTGAGTGGATTGATCGGTTGACCGGGGACGATCTGCGCCGGCGCGCGGGCAGTCGTCGCGGCCGTCGCGGTCGCCGCGGCGAGAAAAGCGCGCCGCTTCATCGATACGCGCCCACGGTAGTCGCCAAAAAGAAGACCGAAAAGATCATGTTCGAGAGAAAGACGCGCTCGTTGATGACGAACAAATTGGCGCCGCTGCGAAACAGGTGTTCTTCATAGAGCACCAAGACGGCGACTGCGGCGACGCCGAGGTAGTACGGACGCCCGGCGCCGTCGAGGATGCCGGCCCACGCCAGGAGGGCTAGCATTCCCAGGTGCAGAGCAATCGGGACGAGCCGGCCGCTGCGCTCGCCGAAGCGAACCGGCAGCGAGCGAATTCCCTGCGCGCGATCGACTCCGAAGTCCATGAGCGCGTAGATGATGTCGAACCCCGCAACCCAGATCGTAACGGCGGCAAAGAGCGCGAGCGCCGGGGGCGTTATCCGTCCGGCAATGCCGACGTAGGCGCCGAGTGGAGCGAGACCGTCGACGGCCCCCAGCACGAAGTGAGTCAGCCACGTGAAGCGCTTGCAGAGCGGATAGATCAGCAAGAGCACGACCGCGATCGGCAGCAGCTTGAGGCACAGTGGGTTAAGCATCCACGCTGCCCATAAAAGAATGCTGAGGCCCACGACCATCGCCCACAGCATGCTCGAAGGCGGCAGCGTCCCGGTGGCGAGCGCTCGCCGTTGCGTCCGCGGGTTTTGCGCGTCGATCTCGCGGTCTAAAAACCGATTGGCCGCCATTGCCGCGGTGCGTGCGCCGAGTACCGCCAGCGTGATCCACGCCAGCTTTGCCGGCGGCGGAAGGCCGTGCGCCGCGAGAATCGCGCCGACGTAGGCGAAGGGCAATGCAAAGAGCGTGTGCTCGATGCGGATCTCGCGCAAAAAGAGACGAAGCCCCGTCAAGCCGGCTCCCTAGCCTTCGCCTGGCGACTGCATCAGGCGTTCGTAGGCGTGCGTACCTTGCCCGGACCACGGGTCGGGACGCAGCGCTTTCGCGATCCGGTCGAGTCCGTAGGCGCTCCAGCGCTCGCTAACGAGGCGGCGAGTCGCTGCGTCCATCAGCATCTCCGGAGGCCATTCCCGCGTGTACCCTTCGGAGGCATCTTTACGGGTCGCGTCGATGCCGATCTTTGTGCCGTACGCGATGCTGTAGGAGCCATGGTCGAGATCGTCGACGGGCCCCGGCATCGTTACCACGTCCCGCTCCGGCGCGAGGTTGTTGAGCACGTACCACGCGACCTCGCGCGGCTGCGAGACGTCGATGTCGGCGTCGACCACGATCAAGACGCGCGTGAGCATCATCATGTGCCCCAATCCCCACAGCGCGTTCATGACCTTCTTCGCTTGACCGGGATAGGTTTTGCGAATCGAGACCAGGGCGAGATTGTGGAAGCCGCCTTCGACCGGAAGGTTCATGTCGACGACCTCCGGCAGCATCGCCTGCAGTAACGGCAAGAAGATGCGCTCCGTGGCCTTGCCCAGCCACGCGTCTTCCATTGGCGGCTTGCCGACGACGGTAGCGGCGTAGATCGGTTTACGGCGGTGCGTAATGCACGTAACGTGAAACGTCGGGTAACGGTCGGCCAAGCTATAGACCCCGGTGTGATCGCCGAACGGGCCTTCGACGCGAAGGTCTTCGTTGTCGACGTAGCCTTCCAGGACGAACTCCGCATCGGCCGGCACGAGCAGGTCGACCTGTTTCGCCGGCATTAGCTCGACGGGCTTTCCGCGTAAGAGGCCGGCGAAGGCAAACTCGTCGAGCAGCGGCGGAAGCGGTGCCGTCGCCGCGTAGGTAAGCACGGGATCTGTGCCGATGGCGACGGCGACGGGTATTCGCCTGCCCCAGGCATCGGCGTGCGCGCGTCCGTGTTTGTGCCGCTGCCAGTGCATGCCGGTTTCCGTCGCGCCGTAGACCTGCATGCGATACATTCCGACGTTGGTGCGCCCGCTGCGCGGGTCTTTCGTGATTACGAGCGGCAGCGTGACGAACGGGCCGGCGTCGCGCGGCCAGGTCGTCAAGACGGGCAGCTTCGTCAAGTCCGGCTTCTCCATCACGACGTCGTGCGCGCTCCCGGTGCCGACGGTTTTCGGGATTGCGTTTGCGAGCGGCGCGAAGGCCAGCGCTCCGCCGATCTTGTCGACGATCGATCCGCCGGGCGGCCGCATCGCGGTCAGCGTGCGGATGCGCCCCGCGACCTCGTCGAGGCTCGAAGCGCCCAGCGCCATAGCCATCCGGCGCGCGCTCCCGAACTGATTGGTCAGAACGGGAAACCGGGAGCCTTTGACGTCGGTGAAGAGCAGCGCCGGACCGCCCGCCTTCACGACGCGGTTGGTGATCTCGCTGATCTCGAGCCGCGGATCGACCCTTTCCGAAACGACGTGCAGTTCGCCGGCCTTGCGCAACGCCTCGACGAACGCCTCGAGCGATCGGAATGCCATGGCGCCGTCCTTATGCGCGGGGCGGCTTAACCCTCGCGCGCCGGAAAGGCCGCAACGAAGCGCGCACCGCCGCGGGACGAGTCGTCGACGACGATTCCACCCCCGTGCGCCGACGCGATCCAGCGGACGATCGCCAGGCCCAGGCCGGCACCGGAACCGTCGTTTGAAAGCCGGTAGAAACGCTCGAAGACGCGTTCCCGGTCGTCGTACGGGATACCGGCGCCGTCGTCTTCGACGACGATTTCGCAGACGCGGCCGTTTCGGCGCGAAGTGATGCCGACGGCGCGGCGAGCGTGGCGGATCGCATTTTCGAGCAGGTTGCGCACCAGTTCGCGCAGGCGCCGCTCGTCGCCGTCGACGATGGCGCTGCCGGCGCTCACGTCGAGGGCGACGCCGCGTGCCTCGGCAAGCGGCTGCGTTTCGCGCGATGCGAGGTTGACGATCGCAGCGAGATCGAGGGGTTCGCAGTTCAGCACGCGTTGCGCCGGATCGCGCGCCAGCGTCAGCAGGTCGGCGACGACGTCGGCGGCGTCGAGTGCGGTTCGTGCGATCGTCTCGAAAGCCGCGCGGTTCTGCGGCGTTGCGTTCGCGCGCGCGGCTTGCGCCACCGCGGCGATCGCCGTCAGGGGCGAACGCAGCTCGTGCGCGGCGTCACCCGTAAAGCGCCGTTCGCGCTCGCGCGCCGCCTCGAGCGGCGCGATTGCCGTGCGCGCCAAAAGATACGAAGCGATCGCTACGACGACGACCAGCGGGACGTCGATTTCCGCGATGGTCGTCATGACGGGATGCATCGCCGCCGAGAGTCCGGCGCTCGCCTCGGGCGTATTGAGCGCCGGGGCGAGCAGCGACCGGTACTCGCGGGCAATGAACGCGTAGGCGCCGATGCTCAGAGCGGCAAGGACGCAAATGAAGACGCAGAGGTAGAGTGCCGCCGTTCGAACGACGAGTGAGGCGCGAATCAATCTTTCGTCATTCGAAGGGATCGGCGAGGGAGCCTCCGGCACGGCTCCTCGGCCGGCGAGCTACGCCTTCACGCGATATCCGATACCCCAGACCGTCTCGATGATGCCTTTCGCGCCCAGCTTCCCGAGCTTTCGGCGCAGCTGGCTGATGTAGACGTCGACGATGTTGCTCGATCCGTCGAAGTCGTAGTCCCAGATGCGTTCGACGATTTGCGCGCGAGAGAGTGCGATGCCGGCGTTGCGTGCGAGGAACTCGAGCAGCCGAAACTCCGTCGCTCCCAGCGCTACGGGTTTGCCGTCGTACGTCACGCTGCGCGCGGCGAGGTCGACGCGCAGCGCGCCGACGTCGAGGACGCCGAGCAGCGGCCGTTCGCCGCGGCGCAGGATGGCGCTTACACGCGCGATCAGCTCCTCTTCGACGAACGGCTTCACGAGATAGTCGTCGGCGCCGCAGTTGAGACCGGCGACCCGGTCTTCGACCGCATCGCGCGCGGTCAGCATGAGGATCGGCGTCTGGACGCCGGCAGCCCGCGCGTTACGCGCGAGGGTAAAGCCGTCGAGCCCCGGGAGGCCGACGTCGACGACCGCGACGTCGTACGCGCGGCTGACGAGATGGTCGAGCCCGGTCTCGCCGTCCGAGACGACGTTGGCCGCGTACTTTCGCGTCTCGAGCATTTTGCGGATCGAGTCGGCGACTGCGGCGTTATCTTCTACTACGAGTACTCGCATCGTTGTACGTCCTAGTTACGGGCCGCTAATCTTTCAGCGGTCCGGGGAAAGCGATGGTGAAGGCGCCGCTGAGGAACGGATGTTGCCCCGGCGGTTGAACCTCTTGGAGCAAGATCCGGCACGGCGCGATCTGAACCGCACCGTAGTACACGAAATCGCGGTTGATGAACGGGTTCGCATACGCGTCGTAACGCAGGCCGAGGTAGGCGTGCGGAATCGGGTAGTATTTCAGGCGGACGTATCCACCCGTTGAATGTTGGTTGGTCAGAAGCCCGTCGGCATCGTGATCGTCGCCGTACCACTGCTCGGCCTGGAGATCGAGATCTCCGTAGCTGGCGTGCGCCATCAGCCCGTAGCGTTCGTACAGATCGGCAAAGGGCAGGCGTCCCGACGGCAAGACGCCGAGCGTGCCGCCCAGCGCCGTGCCTCCGATTTCGAAGAGGCTTTTATTACTCTGGGCGAGCGTCTGCCGCAGCCAGAGGCTAAACTCCGGGCTGCTGTTCCAGGTCGTCTCGCCGGTTGCGACCGGTTTTCCGCCGTACGGCGCTCCCTGGAACGAAGCGAACGCGACCACGCCGTCGACGCGGAGGTTGCCGATCGTCTTTTCGGCCATCAAACCCCAACGCGGAGACGAAAGCGGAAGGTTGTTCAAACCTACGTGCGCGCCGTAGTAGCCGTACTGCTCGAGATCGTCGAGGCGCTGGCCCGGCGATTGCGCGAGCGGAAGCTCGAAGAGGCCGCCCCGGACGAGCGTCTTCGTGTGCTGGTCGTAGCCGGCGGCGAAGAAGAGGTACGTGCCGCTCGGTCCCCCCGCCGCGCCGAGACTGTAGTGCAGAAAGGTCGTGATTGGTCCGAAGTTTGCACTGCCGAGCACGATGCCGCCTCCCTGCCACTGGCGCGAGCCCGACGCCGGATGCTGGTCGTACTCCATTTGATAACGAATTGCGAAGACGGTCGTGCCGTGCTCGGGCAGCGGTAGCCGATATCCATGATTGCGAAAGTAGTTTCCGAACGCGTTGAGCTCGGGAAGGACGCTGTGGCACTGCCCGCATTTGAGGTGATAGCGTTGCGCAAAGATCGGGATGGCGCTGGCCGGAGCGGAGGCCAGCCCCGCGAAGAGTACCGCGAGCGCTGCGGCGGCGATGCTATTGCGCAATGATCGCCGCTCGCATCGGCGCGCCATAATGGAAGAAGCAGCCGAAGAGATAGGTCCCGGCGCGATCGACCGAGATCGTCTGCGAGGAGGATCCCGCCTGCAACGCACCGCTGCTGAAGCCGCCGGAGAGGGTCGTTCCGTGTTGCTGGGTCGCCGAAATCCCGAAGGGTGAGCCGCTCGGGAACTGCGTTGCATTCGGAATCTCCGTTGCGGTGTGCGCGAAGCTGTCGGTATTCGTGAAGTGGATTTCGGAGCCGACCGCGACGTTCGTAATGGCGGGAGTGTAGCCGCCGCTTTCGCCATAAGCCGTTTTCACCGGCTGGCTCAGCGTCAGGTTGATGTCGATCGTGGCGCCGCCGCTCCCGCCATTAGAGACCGGCGTTCCGCCGGCCGTGCACGCGCCAAGCAGCAGCGTGAGGATCGAGAGGAGTATCCGGCGGCTCATCGCGGCGCGATCCAGCGCCGGTCCGCAAAGGCTGCGACGAGATCGTCGTCGAGAGCGGTGGAGGCCAGCATCGTCTGCGCAAACTCGCCCGCGGAGTTGAAGGCATAAACAAAAGTAGAATGACGGTCGTGGATGCCGTGCTCTCCCTCTTCCGAGATAACGTTGAAGGCGCGCATTATTTTGTGGACGTTTGCTTTCGATCCGCCGGCGACGATCCAATAGCGAGGGTCGGCACTAAAACGATGTGCGAGTACCCGCATGTCGTGCGGCGAATCGTGCTCGGGATCGAGCGTGATGGTAAGCAACTTGCCGTCCAGGTGACGGTGCCGCATTTGTTCCGACGCCTGTTGGAACTGAGCGTTGACGAGCGGACACGCGTCGGTACAGTGCGCCGCGATGAAGGTTACCGCGAGCGGTTTGCCGCGCAGCGAGGAGAGCGTGAAGGAATGGCCCTGCTGGTCTATGAGTTGCGGCTCGTGCGCGGGCTTTGAAACCTGCGGCGTCGATGTCGGTGCGGGACGTGCGTAACCGCCGCTGCCGGGCGAGGCGCTCGGGCCGGGCGTTGCCCCGGCGACGACCTCGATCACGTCCCGCATGCTGAACTCGATGTAATGGAACGCGCAGCCGATGAGATACGTACCCGGGTTCGTCAGCTTGATCTTGACGCTCTTTCCGGGATTGATCGTACCGCTGGCATAGCCGGAGCCTAACACGCCGTTGCCGCTCGGGTAGAAGGAGAGGCTCGGATTTTTCGGCCAGTTCGGCGGCGGCGAACTGGCGACGGCAATGACGTTGAGCGTATGCGGCGTCGTCGAGGAAAGGTTCGTCACCGCTACCGTCGCTCCAGGAGGATAGGCCAACACTTGTGACGTCTTGTTTTGAGTGTAACCGCTGACGGTTCCCCAAACGGGATCGTC
>DATAQH010000355.1:0-4522 GCA_036264815.1 Candidatus Cybelea sp. | reverse complement strand
GCATCGTTTACGTCTGCGAGGACGATCTTTGGAGCGTCTCCGCACGAGGCGGCGACGCCGTCCGGCTCACCGTGAGCTTCGGTACCTGTTCCTATCCGCGGCTCTCCCCCGAGGGAAAATGGATCGCCTTTATTTCTACCGACGAGGGAAGCCCGGAGCTCTTCGTGATGCCGGCACGCGGCGGCGAGCCGCGCCGCCTCACCTTTCTCGGCGCGACGATGGCGTGGGTTATCGGCTGGACACCCGACGGCAGCGAGATCGCCTTTGCGGCAAACCCGACGTCGTGGTACGAGGGCGAGACGCGGCCGTTCACGATTTCCCCCGAGGGCAGCGAGCCGCGCGAGCTCAATCTCGGTCACGCGCGCACGCTTTCATTCGGACCGGGCGGCCGCCTCGCGATCGGACGCAACGCCGCCGACCCGGCTCGCTGGAAGCGCTACCGCGGCGGCACGGCCGGCCAGATCTGGGTACAGGCGGCCGGCGCGGACGAGTTTGCCAGGCTCGCGCTGCCGGACGGAAATCCGTGTTGGCCGATGTGGATCGACGAGCGTATCTACTTTCTCTCCGATCACGAGGGCATCGGCAACATCTACTCGTGCACGCCCGACGGAGACGACCTGCGCCGCCACACGAGCGAGAACGAATACTACGCCCGCTTCCCGTCGACGGACGGCACGCGGATCGTGTACGCGGCCGGCGGCGACGTCAAGCTCTTCGACATTGCAAACGGCGACGTCGCCACGGTCCAGATCGAGACGCACTCGACGGCGCCCCAGGGCGCGCGCCGTTTCGAGAGCGCGACGGAATCGCTCGAACATTTCGCACCGAACCCCGAGGGAACCCAGCTCGCATTCGATGCCCGCGGCCAGACATTCACGATGCCGCTGTTCGATGGGGCGGTCATCCGGCACGGCGCCGGAAGCCGGGCCCGCAGCCGCCTGACGCAGTGGATGCGCGACGGCGAGCGCCTCGTTTCGATCACCGATATCAACGGCTACGAACAGATCGCGCTCTACCCCGCCGACGAATCGGCCGAGCCGAAGCTGGTCACCACCGGCGACGTCGGCCGCATTACCGACATGGCGTGCTCTCCGGCCGACGACGTCGTCGCTTTTGCGAATCACCGCCACGAGCTCTGCGCCGTCGATCTCGACGATGGGAAAGTTCGCGTGCTCGACTCGTGCCCGTCGCACCGGATCGAGGGCCTGGCGTTCTCTCCCGACGGCCGTTACTTGGCCTACGTCTGGTCGCCGACGCACGGAACCTCGATCATTCGCGTGGTGAAACTTCGCTCGGGAAAGATCCACGAGGTAACGTCGCCGCTGCGCACCGATCACACCCCGGCATGGGATCCCGAAGGCCGGTATCTCTACTTCATCTCGACGCGCGACTTCAACCCAGTCTACGACGCGCTGCAGTTCGATCTGAGCTTTCCGCAGGCGAGCCGGCCCTTCGTCGTGACGCTGCGCAACGACGTACCCTCGCCGTTCGTTCCCAAGCCAAAACCGATCCACCAAGATCGCAGCCACGACGCGCTGCATACGAACAACAAAAAGCCGCACAAGGTGCCCGACGTCGAGATCGATTTCGACGGCATCCAGGGACGCGTGCTCGGTTTTCCGGTCGACGAAGGTGACTACCGCGAAATCGTCGCCGCCCCGCAGCGTCCGCTTTTCACCGTCTTTCCGGTCAAGGGAATCAAGCCGGCGCGGCGCGAGGACCTCGACGAAGGGTCGCACGGAACGCTGCTCGCGTACGATTTCGAACAGCAGCGCCTGGCGACGATTGCGAGCGAGGTCGAAGAGATTCGTCTCGGTGCCGACGCGCGCACGCTGATCTACCGCTCGGGGGAACGTCTCCGCGCGATCGACGCGCTCAACGATCTGCCGGAGGAGGGCGACGAACAGAAGCCGCCGACGGAACCCGGGCGGCGGAGCGGCTGGATCGAACTCGACCGCGCCAACGTCGAGATCGTTCCGCGCGACGAGTGGGCGCAGATGTACCGGGAAGCATGGCGCCTGCAGACCGAGCAGTTCTGGGTCGAGGACATGAGCGACATCGATTGGGATCGCGTCTACGATCGTTACGCGGTCGTATTGCCCCGGGTGCGCACGCGCGGCGAGCTCTCCGACCTCATCTGGGAGATGCAAGGGGAACTCGGCACGTCGCACGCCTACGAGTGGGGCGGCGACTACCGCGAGCCGCCGCAGTATCAGCGAGGCTTCTTGGGTGACGATCTGCGTTGGGACGAAGAGCGCTCCGGCTACCGCATCGAACGCATTTACCGCGGCGATTCCTGGAATCGCGACGTCGATTCTCCGCTGGCCGAACCCGGGCTAAACGTTCGCGAGGGCGACTGCATCGTCGCAATCGGCGGGAAGCGTTTGACCCGCGACGTTACCCCCGGCCGCCTGCTCGTCAACGCCTCGGGGCGCCACGTCTCGATCACGCTGGGATCCCGCAAGGGCGAAGAGCGGACGCTGCTCGTCAAGGCACTTTCTAGCGAAACGCCGCTGCGCTACCGCGCCTGGGTCGAGGCCAATCGCCGGCTCGTTCACGAGCGAACCGGTGAGCGCGTCGGATACCTGCACATCCCCGACATGGGGCCGTGGGGCTTCTCCGAGTTTCATCGCGGCTACCTGAGCGAGTTCGACCGCAAAGGGCTGATCGTCGACGTTCGCTACAATCGCGGCGGGCACGTCTCACCCTTGCTGCTCGAGAAGCTAGCGCGCAAGCGCGTCGGCTACGATCTGCCGCGGTACGGCGCGCCGATTCCCTATCCACCGGAGTCGGTCGGCGGTCCGATGGTGGCGTTAACCAATCAATTTGCCGGATCCGACGGCGATATTTTCAGCCACTGCTTCAAGCTTTATAAACTCGGGCCGCTGGTCGGGAAGCGCACGTGGGGCGGCGTCATCGGCATCGACCCGTACCACCATCTCGTCGACGGGACGCTCACGACGCAGCCGGAGTTTTCGTTCTGGTTCGTCGACGTCGGCTGGGGCGTGGAGAACCACGGAACCGATCCCGATTACGATGTGGACATCGCGCCGCACGATTATCGCGACGGCAAAGATCCTCAGCTCGACCTCGGCTTAGAACTGATGGAGCGCGCGCTCGAGGGTTATACCGAACCCCACCCCGATCTCTCCACTCGTCCGTCGCTGCCGCTGCCGACACTGGCGTGAACTGGCCGCGCGCAGCGGCTTTCGTCTTGCCGGCGACGGCATACGCTGCGAGCGCGTCGACCGAGCCGGCGTCGTGGGATACCGCCGAGCTTCAGGGCGTGCCGTACATCCTCGGCATCGCCCATCCGACCGGCTTTCCTCTTTACGTTCTGGCCGGCTATCTCTGGTCGCACCTCGTAGCGATCCAGTCCGTCGCTTTTCGCATGAACGTGATGAGCGGGATCGCGATCGCGATCGCGTGCGTCGCCGCCTACGAGGTTGCATGCGAGCTGGGTTCCGGGCGGCTCGTCGCGCTCTTCGCCGCGCTCTGGTTCGCCTTCACGCAAAACGTCTGGGCGCACGCCGCGCGCGCGGAGGCGCAAGACCTTTCCGTCGCCTGCGCGGCGGTGGCCATCTACCTTTTCCTGCGGTGGATGCGTACCGCAGAGGATCGCTGCTTCGCCGGCGCCTTCGCGCTCTGCGGCTTGGCGATGGCCGCGCATCCCAACGCGCTCTGGCTTCTGCCGGCCTTCATCACCGGTGCGCTGATCGTCGACCGCCGGCCGTCGTGGCGGTTGAGCGCGCTCTCCGCGCTGCTGCTGGTCGCCGCACTTGGGATCTACCTCTACTTGCCGCTTCGCTCGGCGTACGTCGTCGCACACGGTTTGGATCCGACGGCGGCGCTGGCCGGTGCCAACGGCGGTATTTTCTGGAATTACAATAACCCGAGCACGCTTGCGGGCCTCGCCGTCGAGCTCACCGGAATGCAGTTTCACACGCCGGCCTACTTCGCGCAGGCCTTCAATCCATTGCACGTCGGCGACGCATTGTGGACGTTCGTGAGCGATACGCACGTGCAATATGGAACGATTGCGACGCTCCTGATGATCGGCGGCGCGATCGCGGCCTGGCGCCGCGACTGGCGCGTAACGCTCGTCCTATGCCTGGCGTGCACGACGGCGCTCTTGTTCTCCGTCGTCTATCCGAACGAGAGCGACGTTGGGCGCTATCGGCTGCTGGCTTCGTGGATCGCCGTTCCGCTGCTGGGCGCGCTGACGCCGCAGGCAGCCGGCGCGAAGGCGATGCTGCTGCGCGCGGCGCTCGTGCTCTTTCTCGCAACCGGTGCAGTTGCGTCGTTCTGGGGCCAACGAGATTTCTTTGCGCACGCGCCGGGCGAGGGCGGCCGCTGGGTAATCGACGCCGTCAAACCTTACGTTCCGCCGCGCAGCGTCATCGTCGCGGATTGGCTCGACGCAACCTCGCTCGCCTACGGCGCCTACGTCGACGGGTCGCTGCGTGGACGCATCATCGTCTCCGACGACGAGCCTCGCATTGCGCTCTACCGGCAGTGGGCA
>DATAQH010000353.1:0-6349 GCA_036264815.1 Candidatus Cybelea sp. | reverse complement strand
GTCGAGGCCGTCGACGGGGAGGTCGGCGCTTACTTGACGCTGCTCCCCGAGCTTGCCGAATCGCACGCGCGGCACGTCGACGAGCGCGTCCGCAACGGAGCGCACCTGCCCTTGGCCGGCGTGCCGATTGCCGTCAAGGACAACATGTGCCTCGAAGGTACGCGAACGACGTGCGGCAGCAAGATCTTGGAACACTGGATCGCACCGTATACGGCGACCGCGGTCGCGCGCATGCTCGAGGCCGGCGCCGTGCCGATCGGCAAGGCGAACTGCGACGAGTTTGCGATGGGCAGCTCCTGCGAAAACTCGGCGCTCGGCGTCACCCGCAATCCCTACGATCTCACGCGCGTGCCGGGCGGCTCGAGCGGCGGCTCCGCCGCGGCGGTGGCGGCCTACGAAGCGGCGATAGGACTGGGCAGCGATACCGGCGGCTCGATTCGCGAGCCCGGTGCGTTCTGCAATCTCATCGGCTTCAAACCGACATACGGACGCATCTCGCGCTACGGGTTGATTGCGTTTGCGTCGAGCCTCGATCAGATCGGTCCGCTCACGCGCACCGTGGAGGATGCAGCCCTGGCGTACGACGCGATGGCCGGTTACGACGTGATGGATGCAACTTCGATCGATCGTCCGGTCGAGCCGGCCGCTGCGGCGTTGCGTGAGGACCTTTCCGGCCTGCGGATCGGCCTCGTGCGTGAGTTCGATACGAAGGCGTTGGGCGAGGAGAGCGACGCGCTCTATCGCAGCGCCTACCGCGATCTCGAGCGCTTGGGCGCCGAACTGGTCGAGGTCTCGCTGCCGACGGCCGATTACGGCCTGGCGACCTACTATCTGATCGCGCCCGCGGAGTGCTCCTCGAATCTCGCTCGCTTCGACGGCGTTCGTTACGGCCTGCGGGTCGACGGCGACGACGTGCGCGCGATGTACGACAAGACGCGCGCCGCCGGGTTCGGCCCGGAGGTCAAGCGGCGAATCCTGATCGGCACGCACGCGCTCTCGAGCGGCTACTACGATGCCTACTACGTTCGCGCGCAGAAGGCGCGCACGCTGATCGCGCGCGATTTCGCGACGGCCTTTGCCGCCTGCGATCTGATCGCGTGCCCGGCGGCGAGCTGTCCCGCCTTCGAGTTCAACGCCAAGAGCGATCCCTACAGCATGTATCTCATGGATTACTACACGATTCCGATGTCGCTGGCCGGCTTGCCGGCGCTCTCGGTGCCGTGCGGCTGGGTCACGCCCGAGGGCGCGAGCCGCCCGATGCCGATCGGCTTGCAGCTCGCGGCGCCGCTCTTCGCCGAGCGGCTATTGCTCGGGGCCGCTCACGCGTACGAGCGCGCAACCAATCACGCGCTCGCGCACAAGCCGAAGCTGGCGGGAGTCCGAGCGTGACGCAGTACGAAGCCGTCATCGGCGTCGAGTGTCACGTCGAGCTCAAGACGCAGACCAAAATGTTCTGCGGCTGCCTCAACGAGTTCGGCGGCGAGCCGAACACCAAGACGTGCCCCGTCTGTCTGGGAATGCCCGGTGCGCTGCCGGTGCCCAACGAACAGGCGCTGACGCACATCGTTCGCACGGGGCTCGCTTTCGGCGCAGAGATTCCCGTGTTTTCGAAGTTCGATCGCAAGAACTACTTTTATCCCGACATGCCCAAGGATTACCAGATCTCGCAGTACGACATGCCGCTGACCGTCGGGGGCGAGGTGAAGTACTGGCTCGACGACGGCTCGCTGAAGAGCTGCCGTCTGACGCGCATTCATCTGGAAGAAGACACCGGCAAATCGACGCACGCCGGCTCGGGCGACGGCCGCATCGCGGGCAGCTCGTATTCGCTGCTCGACTTCAATCGCGCCGGCGTCCCGTTGATGGAGTGCGTCTCGGAGCCCGAGCTGCACAGCGCGCGCGATGCGGTCGCCTACCTCGAATCGCTGCGCCGAACGCTGCTTGCGCTCGACGTGAGCGACGTGAAGATGGAGGAAGGCTCGCTACGCTGCGATGCCAACGTCTCCGTGCGTCCGGCCGGCTCCGATCGGCTCGGCACGAAGACCGAGATCAAGAACATGAACTCGTTCCGTTCGGTGGAGCGCGCGATCGAGAGCGAGATCGCTCGGCAGATCGCCCTGCTCGAGGCCGGCGGGCGAATCGTTCAGGAGACGCGCGGCTGGGACGAGCTCAAGGGCGTCACGCATTCGATGCGCAGCAAGGAAGAAGCGCACGACTACCGGTACTTTCCCGATCCCGACCTCGTGCCGCTCGAGATTCCGCGCGAGTTGGTCGACGGGCTGCAGGCCGCACTTCCGGCGATGCCGTGGCGCCGCTTCGAGCGATACACGAAGGAGTACGGGCTCGCCGTCAACGCCGCGACGCAGCTGATCGATAACCTCTCGCTCGCGCAGTATTTCGATGACGTCGTCGCGCGCAGCGGCAATCCGCAACAGTCGAGCAATTTCGTGCTCGGCGAGCTCTCACGCTTGGCCAACGAAACCGGCGTTGCGGTCGCCGATTCGAAGGTCGACGCCGGGCATCTCGCCGAGCTGATCGAGCTCGTCGACGGCAAGAAGATCAACTCGAAGATCGCAAAGGACCTGCTCGGCCGCATGTGGGAGGGCGCCGGTTCCCCGCGCGCGCTCGTCGAGCGCGAAGGGTTGGCGCAGACCAGCGACCCGGCGGCGATCGAGCGATTCGTCGACGAAGTACTGGCGGCCAACGAAAAAGTCGTCGCCGATTACAAAGCCGGCAAGACGAACGTGCTGGGCTTTCTCGTCGGTCAGGTGATGAAGGCCTCGCGCGGTAAGGCCGATCCGGCGCTGGCCAACGAGCTGGTAAAGAAGAAGCTCGCGTAGCGGGCCGATTTCGATGAGCCTGGCAGATGCTCGCACCCTCGACGCGCTCGACTTCGCGCGGGTGCGCGAGCGCGTCATCTCCGCGACGCGGACGCAGCGCGGTCGCGCGTTAGCAGACGATCTGCTGCCCGATTCCGATTTTGCGATCGTGCGCCGGGAGCAACTGCGCACGGAGGCGATGCGATCGCTGGCCGCCGGCGCCGACGTCACGATCATGCCGGCGATCGATACCGCCCCGTTCAGTGAGGCCGCGCAGGTCGGCAGAACGCTCGCCGCGGCCGAACTGCGTTCGGTTGGCGACGCGCTGGCGGCGGCCGCCGCCGCGCACAAGGCGGTGCGCGAGCATCCGGATCTAGCCTCGGTCGTCGCGCCCTACACGGCGCTGCGCGAGCTGCAGCATTCGCTCGTCGATGCAATCGACGAACGCGGAACCGTTCTGGATCGCGCTTCGCCCGCGCTGGGACGGATCCGGCGCGGCCTCGTCGCGGCCCAAGGCGAGGCGCGCGATCGCATCTCTTCGATCCTTAACGGCGCCAAGTACGCCAAAGCGATTCAGGACCGCGTCGTTACGATTCGCAACGGGCGCTTCGTCATTCCGATCAAGGCGGAGTTCGCCGGCAGTCTGCCCAGCATCGTGCACGATACGAGCTCGAGCGGGCAGACGCTTTTCGTCGAGCCGCTGGCGGCGCTGGAGAGCAACAACCGCGTGCGCACGCTGCAGATCGAAGAGGAGCGCGAGGTGCAACGGGTCTTGCAGGCGCTCTCCGCGCTGGTCGGCGCGCGCGCGGCGGAGGTTGAGGCGAACGTCGAAGTGCTCGCAGCGCTCGATCTGCTCGCGGCGAAGGCCGAGCTGGCCCGCCGCGGCGGCGGCGTGATGCCCGAGCTGAGCGACGAGCCTAGCTTGATCGTCGAGAATGGACGCCATCCATTGCTCGACGGGCGTGCGATACCGCAGTCGCTGCGGCTCGACGAGGCGACACGGCTCCTAGTGATCAGCGGCCCGAACATGGGCGGCAAGACCGTCGCGCTCAAGATGGCCGGCCTCTTCGTCGTGATGACCTACTGCGGGATGCAGCTGCCGGCCGGCGGTGCGACCTGTATCGGGCGCTTCGAGCGCGTCGTCGCGGACATCGGCGACGAGCAGTCGCTGGCGGCCAACACGTCGACGTTCTCCGCGCACCTGCAGCGGATGCGCGAGATCCTCGACGCCGCCGACACGCGCACGCTGGCGATCGTCGACGAGATCGGCGGCGGCACGGAACCCAGCGCCGGAACGGCGCTCGCCGTCGCGATGCTCGAGCGCCTGCTCGCGTGCGGTACGCGGGCGATCGTCTCGACCCACTCGACCGAGCTCAAGCTCTTCGCGCACTCGACGCGCGCGGTTGCCAACGCGAGCGTGCGCTTCGACCCGACGACCTTCCAGCCAACCTTCGAGCTCGATATCGGCGCGCCGGGGCAGTCGCTGGCGTTTCCGCTCGCCACGCGGCTCGGCGTTTCGGATGCGATCGTTGCGCGCGCGACGGAGCTGATGGAGGATCGCGAGCGTGATTACGAAGCGGCGCTGGCCGAGCTTTCGCTGCGCAATAGCGAGCTGCGCGACTCACGAACGCGCCTAGAGAGCGAACGCCGAGAGGTCGCCGCGCAAGGAGAGTCGGTGCGGCACGATCGGGAGGAGCTCGACGCGCAACGGCGCCGCTTCGGCACCAACGCCGAAGAGCGCTTGGCCCAAGGGCTGCGCGATTTCACGCGCGAGCTTCAGCGGCGCGCCGAGGAGGCGTCGGAACGAGGCGGCCGGCCGCGCGGGCGGGTGACGCCCGCGCAAACGGCGCTGCTCGCGCAGACGATCGAAGCGATCCGTCAGGATCTCGGTATCCGCCCCGAAGCGCCGAAAGCGCAGGAGGATCAGACGTTTGCGGCCGGCGATCGCGTACGGATTCGTTCGCTCGATCAGGAAGGGGTCGTCTCCGAGGATTGGGACGAAAGGGTGCTCGTTTCAATCGGTTCAATGAAGATGATGGTGGAGAAAAGCGACGTGACGCGTTTGACGGCGCCCGCCAAGCGCGTGCGCAGCGGTGCCGTTGTCGCCGATACGCGGATGGCGGCGGCGGGTCGCAGCGCGGCGGCGCTCGACGTGCGCGGCAAACGCTACGCGGAGGCCGAGCCGCTCGTCGAACGCTGGCTCGACGACGCCTTGCTCGCCGGCAATCTGCAGCTGCGCCTGATTCACGGCAAGGGCACCGGTATGCTGGGGCGCGGCCTGCAAGAGTTCTTGCGCGGGCACGCAGCCGTAACGAATTTCCGCTATGGGAACGAAGAGGAAGGCTCGAGCGGCGTGACGATCGTGGAGCTGCGCGGGTGACGCCCACCGAACTGCTCGACGGGTTCGATCACGTCGAGACCGTCGCCGATTTCGAGCAACGCTTGAAAGTGGGGCGGCCGCTGCGCGTAAAGCTGGGAATCGACCCGACCAGCCCCGACCTGCACCTCGGCTTTATGGTGGTGCTCAATCAGCTGCAGCGTTTTGCGGCAGCCGGGCATCGCGTGACGCTGATCATCGGCGACTTCACCGCGCGCATCGGCGATCCGAGCGGGCGCAATGTCACACGTCCGCAGCTTACGCAAGAAGAGATCCAGGCGAACATGCAGACCTATACGGCGCAGGCCGGCAAGGTGCTCGATCTCGAGCGGATCGAGATTCGCTACAACTCCGAGTGGCTCGATAAGCTCGGATTCAGCGATCTCGTGAAGCTGCTGGCAAAGGCGACCGTCGCACAGATGCTGGAGCGCAACGATTTTCACGAGCGCTTCGAGGCCGGCGCGCCCATCTCGCTGCACGAGCTGCTCTATCCGGTTGCGCAAGCCTACGATTCGGTTGCCATCGAAGCCGATGTCGAGCTCGGCGGGACCGATCAGCTCTTCAACCTCTTACTCGGCCGCCACTTTCAACGCGAGTTCGGGCAGCTTCCCCAGATCTGCGCGACGGTGCCGCTGCTCGTCGGGCTCGACGGCGAGAAGAAGATGAGCAAGTCGCTGGGCAACTACGTCGGCGTCGCGGAATCCGCGACCGAGCAATTCGGAAAGCTCATGAAGATCTCCGACGAGCTATTGCCCGCGTATGCGCGCTATGCGGCCTTTCGCTCCGCGGCGGAGGCCGAGAGGCTCGGCGCGGACGTCGCCGCGGGACGCGCGAAACCGATGGACGAGAAGAAGCGTCTTGCCGAGGAGATCGTCGCACGCTATCACGGCGCCGGCGAGGCTGTGGCGGCGCGCGAGTTCTTCGAACGCACGGTTCAGCGCAAAGAGATTCCCACGGAAAACCTGGCCGAAATCGCGCTGGGCGATTGCACGCGTGTCAGCGAGGTTCTCGTTAAAGCGGGTTTCGCCGAGAGCAAACGCGCGGCAGAGCGCCTAATTACGGGCGGCGGCGTAAAAATCGATGGCGAAACCGTCCGCGAAACGAACCAACCGTGGATCGCGACGCGACCGGCAGTGCTATCGGTCGGCTCCCG
>DATAQH010000262.1:0-6404 GCA_036264815.1 Candidatus Cybelea sp. | reverse complement strand
CGAGCACCGCAACGAGCGCGCCGCCGAGGGTCGCGCAAAAATTTACCGCGTCGTTTTGAAACCATCCGATGCCCCGGCGCGGCATGGTCGGCGTGCCGCACCGATGCCGCGACGTCTCGCACTCGGATTGGCAGGACGGACACCAGCGCAACGCCTGGAGGCTCGCGCCGAGCAGAGAGTCGAGCAGTGCGCCGGCGATTCCGCCGGCCGCCACCGCAAGCAACGGCGCGAAGCGCACCAGCGACGCAACGGCCGCGACGAAGAGGGCGCCCGCGATCGTCGCGGCGCTGCCCTGGAGCGTTATGCCGCCCGAGAGGCCGGTTCGGATCGGACGAAACGTAAGAATCGATACCGGGCGGGCGCGCGCGAGCGTGCCAATCTCGGTGCCCCACGTGTCGGCCGACGCCGCGGCAAACGCCCCCGCGAATGCGACCGCAAAGAGAGCGCCGAAATGCACCGCCGCCAGCGCACAGAGCGCGGCAACGCCGCCGTTGGCGAGCACCTGCCACGCATTTCGGGCCTTGCCTTCATGGGCTTCCCCAAGCCTCATTTTGCGCTCGCGGCCCATTCGCGTCAGCAGAACCGACGGCACGAAGAACGCGAGCAGGATCGCCGCGCCCCTCCACTGCGCGCAGGCGAAAACGATCGTTCCGACGGTAAATGCCGCAATCGCTCCGTCGAGCGAAAGAGCGCGCACTCGATATGCGGCAATCGCGATCGCGGCTGCGAAGAGCGCTCCGAGGGCAACGGGCATCACGTTTGCCGGGCGAAGTAGCTTTCCAGCGAGTCGAGGAGGCCCTCCGTCGTGAATACGGCGGCGACGACGTCGACCTTCAGCCCGGCTTGCGCGGCGGCGTTTGCGGTGATCGGTCCGATGCAGGCGACGCACTTGCCAGCTGCCGCATGTGCGGGCGCCGCGCTTTCTCCGAGGAGCTCGACGAAGCCGCGAACCGTGCTCGCGCTGGTGAACGTCAGAACGTCGGCTCGTGCGACCTTCTGCACAAAATCGCGATCTTTAGGGATGACGGTGCGATAGGCCGCGACGTCGTCGACCCTCAATCCAGCCTCCTCCAGCAAACGTGGGAGGGCGTCGCGCGCATCAAGTGCGCGATAGAGCAGCACGCGGTCCTCCGGAAGCGCGCGCTGTGCGAGCGCGCGGGCGACCTCCTCGCTTACGAAGGCAGGCGGTACCAGATCGGCCGCGACGCCGTTGCGGCGTAAACGCTCCGCCGTGCGATCGCCGATGGCCGCCACTTTCGCGGAGCCGACGTACCGCGCATCGGCTCCTCGCGCGGCAAGCCGCGCGAAGAATGCGTCGACGCCGTTTTGCGAAGTAAAGACGATCCACGAATACGATGCGAGCGCCGCGAGCGCATCGTCGGCGGCGTCCGTATCCTCGAGCGCCTCGATCGCAATCGCCGGCGCGGCAATCGGCTCGGCGCCGCGCGCGAGCAACGCTCGGGCGAAGGCGGCTGATTGCGTTCCCGCGCGAGTGATCAACACGCGTTTTCCGAAGAGCGCTCCGTTGTCGAACCAGCGAAGCTCCGGCCGCAGCTTCACGACGGCTCCGACGACGACGACCGCGGGCGCTCCGACCTGCGCGCGCTCGACTTCGTCACAGATCGTTGCCAGCGTACCGGTAACGGTACGCTGGCTGGGGCGCGTTCCGTCCGCGACGACGGCGACCGGCGTCTGTGCCTCCAGACCATTGGCAACGAGCTCGCTCGTAATCTCGGCTAAATTCGAGGTGGCCATCAAAAGAATCAGGGTTCGCCCGGGATCGGCGAGCTTCGAATAATCGAGGCTGGACGCTGCCTTCGTTGGATCCTCGTGACCGGTCGCAACGGTGAAAGCAGCCGCGTGCGCTCGATGCGTGACGGGGATCCCGGCGTAGGCCGGTACGGCGTACGCAGAGCTGACGCCCGGAACGATCTCGAACGGGATGCCGGCGGCTCGCAAGGCTTGCGCCTCCTCTCCGCCGCGGCCGAAGACAAACGGGTCGCCCCCTTTGAGGCGCACGACGCGCGCGCCGCCCCGCGCACGTTCGATTGCCAACCGCTCGATCTCCGTCTGTGGCATCGCGTGCGCACCGGCGCGCTTTCCGACGAAGATTCGTTCGCACGACGCCGGCGCGAGCGCGACGATCGCATCGCCGGCAAGCGCGTCGTAGAGCAAGACCTCGGCTCGCTCGAGGAGTTCGGCGGCTCGTAACGTCAGCAGGCCCGGGTCGCCCGGGCCTGCGCCGACTAGAAAGACGCGGCCGTTTGCGCTACTGTCCATCGGGCATCGCAGAGAGCAGCGATGCCGCGACTTCCCCGGCGATGTTTAACTCGAAAAGTTCGTCGAGCACGCGCGCGTGCGAGAGCGCCTCGGCATGGTCGATGCTCGCTTTGCTGCGGATCTTTAGAATGACCGAATGCAGCAACTTTGAGACGATCGTCAAGCTCATGCCGGTTACCAGCATCCGTTCCCGCTCGCTGAGCTCCGGGCAACGCGCAAAGAGCCGCTCGACCTCGGCGGCGCGAATCGTCTCGGCCTTCTGGGTGAGGCGGGCAATGATCGGGTGCGTCGCGCGCGACCGATACCAGCTCTCGAATCGCTCGACGTGCTCGGCGATGATCTTTTCGACGGCCGGGATCGCTTCGCGCCGCAGATCGAGGCGTTCGTTGACCACCGACTTGAGGCCGTCGACGTCTACCAGCGCGACGTTGCCGACGTTGGCAACCGATGGGTCGACGTCTCGCGGAACGGCGATGTCGACGATAAAGAGCGGCTGGTGCGGCCGCGTTTTCATCGCCGCGGAGACGCTGCCTTCGTCGAGAACGAAATGCGACGAACCCGTCGACGCGACGACGACGTCCGCGACAGCGAGCGCAGCGGAGAGCTCCGGCATCTCCACGACCTCGCCGAAACCCGTCTCGCCGATGAGCTCGCGCGAACGCGCGGCGGTCCGGTTGCTGACGATAACGCGGGCCGCGCCCTCCTGGCTCAAACGTTTTACCGCGGCGCGACCCATCTTCCCAGCGCCGACGACGAGCACGGCCTTACCCTCGAGGCTTCCTAAACGCTGGCGTGCCGCTTCGACGGCGGCGGTCGCAATCGAGACGGATTCCCCGCCGATGCGGGTTTTTGCGCGCGCGCTCTTTCCCGCGGCCAGCGCTTCGCGGAAGAGCCGGTGCAGCGTACGCCCGAGCGACTGAGCCTGCATTGCCGCAACGTACGCATCTTTGACTTGGCCGAGGATCTCGGCTTCGCCGATCAGCATCGAGTCGAGGCCGGTACAGACCCGGAAGAGGTGGTCGACGGCTTGATGCCCGAGCCGCGTGTAGAGATACGACTCGAGGTCGTAACCGGTCGTGCCGTGCCGGAAGTTGGCAAGGAACGACTTGATCTGCGCGACCCCGGTCTCGTAGTCGTCGAGCTCGGCATAAATCTCCAAGCGGCCGCAGGTCTGAAGCATCGCAGCTTCCTTTACCGCCTCGTAATCCCGCAGCGCGACGAGCGCCTCGGCCATGCGCGAGGATGGAAAAGCGTGTCGCTCGCGGACTTCGACCGGGGCGGTGTGGTGCGAGAGACCGATGCAGGTCAGGGGCATGAGAGAATCCTACGGCTCCGGAAGGCCGCTCGACAAGGGCATTTCGAGCACCTCGCTCAATGCCGCGTCGCCGGCAGCGATCGTCAGGTCGACATCGGCCTGGGTGTGAGCCGCCGAGAGAAAGTTTGCTTCGAAGGGCGAGGGAGCAAAATAGACGCCGCGGTCGAGCATTGCCGCGTAGTAGCGTGAAAAGAGCCGGCGGTCGCACGCTTGTGCGCCGGCTAAGTCTTCTACCGGTCCGGCCGAAAAAAACACGCAAAACATCGCGCCGGCGCGGGTGACGTAGCATGGTAACCCGTGGCGCGCAAAGCTCGCTGCCAGGCCCTCAGTTAGCCGGGCTGCTAGCACTTCGAGTTCTTCGTAGAGCCCTGGCTCTTGGGCGATGAGGCCCAGCGTGGCAATACCCGCGGCGGTCGCCACTGGGTTGCCCGAGAGCGTGCCGGCTTGGTAGACGGGTCCCTCAGGGACGAGCTGCGCCATAATCTCGGCCCGCCCGCCGAAGACCCCGACCGGGAGCCCTCCCCCTACGATCTTGCCGAGGCACGTGAGGTCAGGGTCGATGCCCTCTCGGGCCTGCGCACCCCCGCGCCCTACCCGGAAGCCGCTCATCACTTCATCGAAGATGAGAACCGTGCCATGCTGCGTGCACAGCTCCCGAAGTCGCGTTAAAAAACCGGGGCGCGGCAAGATGAGGCCCATGTTGCCTGGATACGGCTCGACGATTACTGCGGCGATCGCGCCCGGGTAGAGGGCGAAGGCTTGCTCTACGGCCGCGGCATCGTTGAAGGGGAGAACGACGGTGTCGGCGGCGGTTCCCTCGGTAACGCCGGGTGAGTTCGGGATCCCGGCCGTCAACGCACCCGATCCGGCCGCGATCAAAAACGAGTCGGCGTGACCGTGGTAGCATCCCGCGAACTTGACGATCTTCGCACGCCCCGTGTAGCCGCGCGCCAAGCGAACGGCGCTCAGCGTCGCCTCCGTTCCGCTCGAGACCAAGCGAAGGCGCTCGATCGACGGAACCATCGAAACGATCAGCTCGGCGAGTTCGCTCTCCGCTTCGGTCGGCGTACCGAACGACGTTCCACGCGCGGCTGCGTTGGAGATCGCGCGGGTAACCGCGGGATGTGCGTGACCGAAGAGCAACGCTCCCCACGACATGAGGTAGTCGAGGTATTCGTGGCCGTCCAGATCGTAGAGCGTCGCCCCGGCGCCGCTCTTCATGAAGACCGGCGAGAGTCCCACCGAACCGAACGCGCGAACCGGCGAGTTGACCCCGCCGGCGATGACTCTTCGCGCGCGCGCAAACGCGGCGATCGAGCGCTCGAGCTTCACGCCGTCACGGCCGCGAGATCGCCCGGGCGATTTACATTTACGAAGTAGCGTCCGTCCGCGGGCAGCGTGCGCACCGCAAGACGCCCGAGCAGATCGCGCATCGCCATGCACCCGCGCCGGCGCAACCCGATGCTTTCGCGCAGTACGGCGTATCGGTCGTAGAGTGCGGCAAGCGGTTCGAGGCGTCCGTCGTGCTCCGGAACCACCGCTTCGTCGCCGGCCTCCCATGCCGCGCAGAGTTCGTCGAGTACGCGGGATTCGAGCGCCGGCTGGTCTGCGGCGATCGCAAAGAGACGGTCGGCACGGATCGTCGCGCACGCACCCAGAAATGCCGATAATGGTCCTCGGGCGGGCATGCGATCGATCAGCAACGGCGCCTCGAGTCGTGCATCGACCTGCGGCGAGAAGCTCGATTTCCCTGCAACGTAGATAGGCGATTCGAACGGCCGAAGATGCTCGAAGACCCGCAGAATCATCGCCCCGCCGCCGGCCTCGCGTTCGAGCTTGCCGGGGAAGCGTCGCGAGCGGCCGCCCGCGAGCAGGACGATCGCTTCACGCATGTCGGCGGGCGTATGCCTTGGCGAAGTAGGTGATTATGATGTCGGCGCCGGCCCGCACGAACGAGGTGAGCACTTCGTCGACTGCCCGCTCGGCCTCGAGCCAGCCGTTAGCGATCGCCGCCGCGAGCATCGCGTATTCGCCGCTGACGTTGTACACGGCAATCGGAACGTCGAACCGGTCGCGCGCGCAGCGAACGACGTCGAGATACGGCAGTCCAGGCTTGATCATGACGATGTCCGCCCCTTCGGCGATGTCGAGTGCGATTTCGCGCAGCGCCTCGCGTGCGTTGGGCGCGTCCATCTGGTAGCTGCGCCGGTCTCCGCGCTGCGGAGCAGAACCGGCGGCTTCGCGAAACGGTCCGTAAAAAGCGGAGGCATATTTTGCGCTATAGGCCATGATCGCGACGCCGGTGTGCTTCTGCGCGTCGAGCGCCGTGCGCAGCGCTTTCACGCGACCGTCCATCATATCGGACGGCGCAACGACGTCGACGCCGGCCTGAGCGTACGTCAACGCGATTCGGCAGAGCAGCTCGAGCGTCGAATCGTTGTCGACGTCGCCGCTGGGATCGAGGATGCCGCAGTGGCCGTGATCGGTGTACTCGCATCCGCACAGGTCGGCGATCAGCAGCATCTCCGGCAGCTCGGCTCTGATCCTTCGAATCGCACGCTGCACGACGCCCTCGGGATCGTAGCCGCTCGACGCGACCGCATCCTTGTGTGCCGGAATGCCGAAGAGCAGCAGGCTCTTGATACCTAAATTGAAGAGTTCGCGGGCCTCGGCGACGGCGCCGTCTACGCTCAGGCGCGATATCCCCGGCATCGCGGCAATCGGGCCCGCCTCTTCGGGGCGTTCTACGATGAAGACCGGCTGCACGAGCTGATCGACGCTGAGCCGGTTTTCGCGAACCAACGCTCGC
>DATAQH010000248.1:0-3501 GCA_036264815.1 Candidatus Cybelea sp. | reverse complement strand
AACCTGTTGACGGGCCGGGGCGCCCGCGTATAAAGCGCGTAAAGCGATTTAGTCGACGGCGGAAGCTCCCGAGTATCGAGCCCTTGGGAGCTCCGCGATGACCTTTGCGCCCCCGTTTGCGTTGGCTTCAACCCACATTCTGGTCGCAAATTGCGAGACGAGAAACAACCCGCGGCCGCTTTCGGCGAGTGCCTGCGGCAGGTGGGGCTTCAATTTAAATCCGGATCCATAATCGGAAACGTCAAGAAGAACGCTGCGTCCATCGCACCGCAGTCTGACCTTCACGCCTCCCGGTGCATGACGAACGACGTTACCGATCAGCTCGGTATAGATCAATTTGGCAGCGAGATCGTCCAAGCCCCAGCCGGTGTGACCGCGAACGACCGCAAGGAAATACGGCCTTTGGGCAAGCGCTTTCCGCGCACACTCCGCATCGTAGCTCCACAGCAGCCCCAAGCCGCACATGCTCACTCATCCCACATTCGCAACGCCGCCAAACAAAGGCTCGGGCGAGTTCGCTGCCCGCTTTAAGCGGCCAACTAATGTCGCACTCGACCGGTGGAAACATCGGCAATCGTAAGGCTTCCGCCGTAGCCCGTGTGTCAAGGCGCAGGAAGACAGAGGCGCTGCCATTGCGCGGCCGAACCTTATTTGAACGTGATCGTTCATCTGGTCGACGGAACCTACGAGCTCTTCCGTCACTTTTACGGATTGCGTCGTTTCACCGGTGGGAGAGACCGACGATTCGGGGCCGTCATCGGCGTGCTCAATACCGTGCTGCAGATGATCCGCGATGGCGCTACGCATCTAGGTGTCGCTACCGACCATGTTATCGAATCCTTCCGCAACGAGCTTTGGAGCGGCTACAAAACCGGAGACGGAGTCGACCCCGCGCTTTTCGCGCAGTTCGAACCGCTCGAGGACGCGCTGCGGGCCATGGGCGTTGCCGTTTGGGCGATGATCGAGCTCGAAGCCGATGACGCGCTGGCCTCCGCGGCCACGATAGCCTCCCAGGATGCTCGGGTGGAGAAAGTCTGCATTTGGACGCCGGACAAAGATCTCGCGCAATGCGTCCGCGGGGATCGCGTCGTGCAGGTCGACAGGAGAAGCAAAGCGATCCGGAACGTTGACGGCGTCCGCGCGAAGTTTGGGGTAGATCCCGAGCTGATCCCCGATTATCTCGCGCTCGTCGGCGATGCCGCCGATGGTTATCCCGGCATGGCAGGCATCGGACCAAAGGGCGCAGCCGCGCTCCTCACGCGTTATGGTGCGATCGAGCTCTTCCCGCCGCAGGAGCTCGGCGAGCGGCAAGCTCTCGCGCTGTTATTCAAGCGACTCGCCATCCTTCGCGTCGATGCGAAGCTCTTCACGGACGTCGACGAGCTGGAGTGGCGCGGGCCTACTACCGAGTTCCCCGCCCTGTGCGAGCGACTCGATGCCGCCGATCTGCTTGCGCGCGTTACGAAGACCGCGCGAGATCGCGCTTGCTAACTGTTTTACACCGCGGTGTGCGCAGAGGTCACATTTCGACGGCGGATCACGTCCTAGGGTGGGAGGAACAGAGAATGCTCAAGTGGTTGGTCAAGAAGCAGCTGGAATCGTTCGGGCACAAGTGGGGCTACGATACCGGCTACATGGCAGAGATCGTCGATGAAGCCGGCGTTGCGGCGGTGATGCCGATGCAGGCGCTCCAGAAATTGGGAAGCTACCGCAAGGTGCCGGCGGAAGCGTGGTACGGCGCGGCGCTGACGGCCGGCAAAGCTGCGGACTGCGGACCGTGCCTGCAGCTGGGCGTCAAGATGGCAGAAAGGGAGATCAAGCCCGAGCTGATTCGGGCAATCCTCGAGCGCGACTATGCTAAGTGTTCGAAGGAAGCACTGCTCGGCATCGAGCTCGCACTGAGCACGATTGCACGTGACGGTACGGGCGAGGAAGCGCGCGAGGAGATTCTCAAGCGCTGGGGCCGGGCGGGTCTCGTCTCGCTCGCATATGGAATCGTCGGCGCTCAATCCTATCCTGCGTTCAAATATGCCATCGGCCATGGCCACGCGTGCGTGCGCGTCAAGATCGGCGACGAAACCGTTCCGCTGCCGCATCCGCAGTACGCGTGATCGACCAGCGCGCCGAGCGATTCGAAGCCCTGCGCCCGGAACTCGTGCGACACGCGTATCGGATGCTAGGCGAGTACGGCGAGGCCGAGGATGTCGCGCAGGATGCGTACCTGCGCTGGAGCGCGGCGCTCGACTCGACACACGTCGACGACGAGCGTGCGCTCGCGCGGACGATCGTCACGCGCCTCTGCCTCGACCGCCTGCGCTCGGCGCGCGCGAGGCGCGAAGTCTACATCGGCCCGTGGCTGCCCGAACCGGTCATTTTTGAGGGTAACGAGAATCCCGAAGCGGCGGCCACGATGGCCGACGACATTTCGTTCGCGCTGCTGCTCGCGCTCGAACGCCTCGCACCGCTGGAGCGTGCGGCGTTTCTGCTGCACGACGTGCTCGACGTCCCGTTCGACGAGGTAGCCTCGGCGCTGGGACGGGCCGAGCCGGCGGTGCGCAAACTCGCGTCGCGCGCCCGCGCGCACGTGCGCGACTCGAGCCGCCACTCGCGGACCGATCCGGCCGAGCTGCGGCGCGTGCGCGACGCATTTCTCGCAGCGCTGCAAAACGACGACCCGGCCCTGCTTGCGCAACTGCTCACGGAGGACGTCGTCTTTACCAGTGACGGCGGCGGTAAAGTTCCGGCAGCCACGGCTCCATTGGTGGGACGCGAGCGCGTCACCCGTCTGCTCTTCGGTTTGAAAGAGAAAGGCTGGCGTCAGATCGTGAGGACGGAGCTCGTGATGCTCAACGGCTTACCCGGCATCCTCACCTTCAACAAGGACGGAATCCAAGACGTTATGGCTTTAGAGATCGTCGATGGGTTGATCGGGGCAATGTATGTCGTACGGAACCCGGAGAAGTTCAAAGGAGTCGCGCGCCGGCCTTCGATAGGCTCAGGCTGACAGGAGGGAATTTATAACCCGGATTTTCCGCCGGAAATTTGGAAGGGGATGTTGTTCGGCGTCATGATCCGGGCGAGATCGCGAAAAACGGTATTGGCGACCCCCGGTTTCGGGTGTCCGGCCTGCAGCGGCACCCACGCGACGATGAACGTGTGATTAGCCGGGAAGTAATAGTCGCCGGTGTTGTAACCCGGCAGACCACCCGTGTACCCGTACCAGCCGGCGCTTTCGCCGAGTGCCAGCCCAAAGTTGAGGTTGCCGTCGCCGGTCGGAAGGACGTGCATAAGCTGCTTGTAGGTCGCGGGCTTGCTGACTTTACCGCCCACATAGGCCATGATCCACGTGCGGATATCGGCCATATCGGAGATCATGCAGCCGGCAGAGCCCATCAGCGAGACCGGGATGGTGTTGCTTACGTCTTCCCAGTTCTTCTGTTTGTCGAGAGCGTAGCCGTGCGCCCAAGGTTCGGGCATCGCCATCGTCGAGGGATAGCTCGT
>DATAQH010000225.1:0-10531 GCA_036264815.1 Candidatus Cybelea sp. | reverse complement strand
AAGCTCGCGTTTGCAATGAGGTCTCGGTTACCATTCGCCTCACTTAACGCACGCCGAAGCAGCGATTCTGCTCGGATGAACTTCCCGGCGACCGATTCCAGCGCACCCTGGAGAGCGAGAGCCGTTGAGTTGCTCCGCCGGGTGACATCGTCGAGTGCTTCAACCCCGCGCGTAACGACGTCGCCCCGCGCACGCTCTAAGAGATTGAACCCGTGCCCCTCAAGCAAGCGCAGCACGTCGGAGCTTGCGGCCGCGGCTGCGTATGCGGCTATAGCGTGTTCCATGTCGCCGGTCGCTTCTAGTGCCCGCGCCGCGCGCCCCTGAACGTGCTGTTGTGCGCGCTTCCCGGCAAGAGCGCTCTGGTGCCTTAAGAATTCGCGAAAGAGATCGTGGCATTGGTAAACGCCGCGCGAATCCTCGTATATGAATGCCGTTCGCTCTCGAAGTCGTTCGACAATCGGCAGCGCCCGGTCGAAACCGGCACGTTCCAATACCGCCACCTCTATAGACGGCAATGCTACTGCCATCTCGAGCAGGGCCCGCTCTCCGTCGTCGAGCGCGACGTAAACTTGCTCGGCTAAGAAGCGGTACATCATCTCCCGCGTGACGGCCGATACCCTACGAAGATCCGCGGACCTAGTCGAGGTACGCAACGCAAACGTCAGCGCGGTCGGCCATCCTTCGGTTAACTCGAGAAGATCCTTTAGCTCGTCATCTCGAATGGTCAGTCCAAGATCGCGGGCAGCCTGCGCGACTTCTTCCAGGCTGAACCGAAGCTCGTGCTCGTCCACTGGAAGCTCGGCATCGCGGTAGGCGACCCACGTTCCGACAGGCAAACCTGCCGTCGATCGTGAGGCGATAATCCAGCGAACGCGCTCTTTGCTATGTTCGATTAAGGCCGTAAGAAGGCTGGCAACCTCTGAATCGGCGTCGGCGACGTGCAGGTCATCGATCGCAATGACGCCTGCGAATAGTTCTAAATGGGCGTTTAACCATTGCGCCAGATCCAGGTCTCGTTTATCCGACGACTGACTTCGCTCATAGGCACCTGCAAGCGTATCAATGGCGTGAGGTGCGTGCTCTCCAAGCGCTTCGGTGAGGCCGCGCAAGAAACTCAGCAGCGTTGTATGCTCCGGCCTCAGCGCAAAGCGCACGCAAGGTTCGCGGAGCGTGCGAATATATTGTCGAAGGGCTACGCTCTTACCATAACCAGCCGGCGCGATAATTAGAGTGATGGGAAGGCTGGCCGACGCGTCGAGACGCTCGATCAGTTGCCGCCGCTCGACTTGAAGCGTCCAGACCATCGCGTGACGTTCTAAAGCGGCTTCTTTGTTGCCTGGTCTCCAAACGGGCCTGGACTGGGAACGCTGCCTTGACCGACCAGCCGGCTCAAAAAATGCGCTAAGAGCGCGCCTTCCCAATGCAATCTAGGGTGAAGCCAATCCAGCTGTCCTGGGCAAGTAATCTCGCCCAGCTCGACGACCATCATGCCATCGCGGGCGCGGACTTGCCGATAACCGTAATACTCACGTAAACTCACCGTAAAGTTGTCCGGCTGAAATCCGAACGGCCAGTAGCTGCCGTATAACCGGCGCCACGCTTTCGCTTCTGAATCGCCTTGCGCAGGCGGATAGCCGACCGAAGCGCGGCTCCCGCAGGGCGGATCCGATCCGTCGAAATGAATGAAGACCGCCGCTTTCACCTTGTAGGTTCCTTCGAAGTAGGCCGGAAGCCGCGCGACGCTCACGCCGTGCTCCCGTAAAATCGTCGTCGCTTCGTCGGCCACGATCGGCGTCCACTCGCGCTCTCCCGCTGCGCCCAGATTACACTTGTGCTGCGGAAAGTGCGCGCAGCTTGCCGGGCGCCCTTCGTGGCCGGCTGAGATCAGCACATCGTATTTCGTAATCACCGCCGCCAGCAGCAGCGGGAGCATCACCATCCGCCCGATGCACCTCCGCCCCCGAACCCGCCGCCGCCCGCCGAGAAGCCGCCTCCGCCGCCCCCAAATCCACCCCCGCTCCCAAAGCCGCCGACGAACGCCCCACCCAAGAACCGCGACCGCCGCATCTGCGCCCGAGCGGCAGCGCGCCCTTCGTGCAGCACGAGATATCCGTAATAGAAGGTACGGATAATATGCGCGATGATCACGAACAAAAGGAACGCGAGCCAGAACCACAGATCGGGATTGAAGGCCACGCCGTTGTGCTCGTGCGAGACCCTCGGCGGCGGCGTCATGTTCGCCGCGCCCGGCGTGATCGTATTGAGCATCGCCGCTACGCCGGCTTGCACCGCGCCGTCGGTGTCGCCCGCGCGCATCCGCGGCCGGATGTCGTCCTGGATGATCCGGTACGCATCGGCATCGGGGAGTTTGCTCTCCAGGCCGTAGCCGACTTCGATGCGCACCTTGTGATCCGCCATGAAGATAAAGAGCACCGCGCCGTCGTCGTACTTCTTGCGCCCAATCTTCCAGTGGTCGGCCGTCTCGCCGGTCCACGTTTCGAGCGGCACGTCGCCCGTACTCTGCCCGATCCAGACGATGACCTGATGCCCGGTCGTCGTCTCGTAGGCGCGCAGCTGGTTTTCTAAGAACGAGCGCGTCTCGCCCGAGAGCGCGCCCGCGTTATCGGTAACGTAGTGATCGGGCACCGGAGGAATCGTAAAGCCGGCCGATGCCGCGATCAGCGGCAGCGTAAGAATGAAGAGCGCGAGCGCCCTACCAGCTGCCCGACGCACCGCCGCCCCCAAAGTCGCCCCCGCCGGCATCGAAGTCGCTCCCGCCGCCGAAATCGTCGCTCCCGCCGCCGGACGACGATCCGCTGCCCCACGTCGGCCACGTCTCCATCTGCTTCTTGGCCGCCGGAGCGCCTTCACGCAGTACCAGATACCCGTAACGGACGCTGCCGGCGATCTGCATGATGATGATGTAAATCACGACCAACATCAGAACCGCAAACATCCCGAAGAACCCGAAGGCTATTGCGCCGCCCCACCAAGGCGACCTTGTCTCTTCTTCTGACGGTGGCGCCGTCACGGCCGCGTACGCCGGCGTTATCGTCTTGAGCATCGCCGCCACGCCGGCGCTCACCGCGCCGTCCGTATCGCCCGCGCGCATCTTTGGCCGGATGATGTCGTTGATGATCCGAGACGAATCGGCATCGGTCAACGAGCTCTCCAAACCGTACCCCACCTCGATGCGGATCTTGTGATCCTTCATGAACAAAAAGAGAATCGCGCCGTCGTCTTTGCCTCGCCGTCCGACGCGCCACTGGTGCGCGCTGTCGCCGGTCCACGTTTCCAACGGCACGTCGCCGGTCGTCTCGCCGATCCATACGATCACTTGGTGCCCGGTCGCCTTCTCGTAGGCTTGCAGTTCGTTCTCGATCCTGCCGCGCGCGTCGGTCGAAAGCGCGCTCGCGCCGTCGGTAACGAAATGATCGGGTGTCGGCGGAACATTGAAGTCTGCGGAGATTGCCGGCAATGCTAGCCAGAAGGTGATCGCCATCGCAAACAAGGGAAGGGCTCGCCCGGCCGATCGCATGGCTGGGGGTTGGGCTCTCCGATACGCGCGCTCCTCCAGCGGAGGCTTTACGCTTGCTTGCCTGCTCTGCCTGAACGCCCGCGTTCCGGTCAGTATCTCATCGCGGATGCGCCCGGTGAACCACCAGAATCGTAGCGTCATCGCGCATCTGCCCGTTTGAAAACCTCTTGACCGCATCGAAGAGCTCGTCGGCGAGTTCCTGCGCGCTGAGCTCGCGATGCGCGAGAAAGTCCTCGCGCAGACGCTCTAGGGTGTACAGCTCACCGCGGGTATTACTCGCCTCAGTTAAGCCGTCGGTATAGATCACGGCACGATCGCCGAAACCGAGGGTGCATTCCTCGACGGAATAAGGTGTGTTGCGATCGATCCCCAAAACGAGGCCGTGCATCGTGAGCGCCTCGACTTCGTGGGCCTGCGCGCGCAGGATCAGCGCCGGCTCGTGCCCCGCGTTGACGATGCGCAGCCGTCCAGACGTCGCGCTGATCGTTCCCAGCAGCAGCGTGATGAAGTAGTCGGTCTCATTGAGATCCTCGGCCACCACCTGGTTGGTATGTGAGATGATCGCCTCGAGACGTTCGTGCCCCAGCGCCTGCGTCAGCCCGCGCACGAGGTAGCGCAGCATCAGCGCATTGATCGCCGCGCCCAACGATTTGCCCGATGCATCGCCCAGGCCGAACAGCAGGTGATCGCCGCTGCGAAAGACGTCGATGTAGTCACCGCCGACTAGGCGAGCGGGCTCGGCACGGGCGCCCAGCTCCAGCCCTTCGACCCCGGGCAACTGGATTTTGAGCAGCGCGTTCTGGATCCGCTCTGCCGCGATGTCGTAGTACGGCTCGGCTTGCTCGCCGGCCGTTAACGCGCTAATCGCCTTCGAGATGGAAGACCACACACCAGCCTCATTGCACGATCCCAGCCCTAGGCCTGTGCCGATGCGCTTCCTTCGAGAGTGTCGCGTCTGCGCGCCGGAGAAGAAGCCTGCGAATGATGGCAGCGCCGTCGCCCGAGCTCTCTGAGATTGCGGTCGAAAGCCGCGATACGGCGCTCGGCTCGTGGACGGTGGCGCGCTGGGCGCCTTCGCCGGCTTCTGCCCTGCACGGCGCCGTCGAGCGAATCTGGTATTTCGACGGCACGCTCGCGCTCGCTCGGGAACGCGTCTTCCCCGACGGCTTCGCGGAGCTCATCGTTCAGCTGGACCGGCCGCATCGCGATGGCGACTCCGGTTCGCTCGATCCGTTTCCAGCCGTCTGTATCAACGGGCTCCGTACCCGGCCGTCGGTCGTGGTTGCGCCGCAGGGTCGCTGCCGGGTGCTCGGGATTCGCTTCGAGCCGGCCGGAGTCTCCTCGCTCCTGCATGCGTCGCCAAAAGATCTCGTCGACGTCACGGTAGATCTGCGCGATGGGATCGGTCGCGCTGCCGCCGAGCTCGGCGAACGTTGCGCGGACGCCGCGCAGACGACTGCCTGGAATCCGGCGCGTAACGCCGTCGCGGCCGTTCTCGCCGCGCAACGCTGGCTGGCCCGGCGCATTAACGGCGCTGACGCAACGGACTCGGCCGTCGCCTGGACGGCGGCGGCCATTCGCAGCGTGCACGGCAGCCTCTCTCTCGAAGCTATCGGGCGGCGCCTCTCGCTCTCCCGGAGCCGCCTCGCGCAGCGCTTTCTCGAGCGCACCGGCGTCACGCCGAAACGCTTCGCGCGCATCGTCCGGTTTCACCGCGCGCTCTCGCTGCTAGCTCGCAGCGAGAGCATTATCACGACGGCGAGCGAAACCGGGTATTACGATCAGGCGCACATGTATCGCGACTTCGCCGAGTTCGCGTGCATGACACCGGGCGAGTTCTTGACGGCTACCCGCTATCCAAACTCCGCCAGCGTGGCCGAACCGTAGTCGGGAAGGCTACGGTCCGTAGGCAGCCGCCGGGGCGGGCGCAACGCCGGTAACCAGTCCGCTGGGCGACAGGCCCGTGGTGTAGCTGAACTTGTACGCATCTCCCGGATAGGCGTACACGTCGATCGAGCCGTTATCCGCATCGCCGCAATAGAGGTCTTTTCCCTTGCGATTCAGCTTGCACCAGATCGACGACCCCATCAGCGGCGCGGTCGTCGCCGATGCGTTGTACGGCGGGGCAAACACGTCGATCGTTTCGCGCAGCCAATCGGTGATGATCAGGTTGTTGCGACGATCGAACGTCGGGGCACCCGGAAGGCCGAGGCTCACGCCGGAGAGCTGCGTGCCGGGCATCTTACCCTTCGGAAATTCGACGACGTTTCCGACGTTACTCGACTCGAGGTTCGAGACGAAGACGTTCCCTTGGCGGTCGGTCCCAATGCCGAACAAAACGGCAAACGAAGGATCGCTCAACGTGCCAACCTGTTTGCCCGTGCCCGCGTTATAGACCCCGACCGTCGGCGCGCCGCTCGTGTTGTTGAGGTTCATAATATAGACGCGCTTGCCGGAGAATCCAACGTCGGCCGGTTCGCCCGTCGTGTCCGGGATCGTGAGTTTGGCGGCGCCGCAGTTCGGTCCGTACTCGGTCGTCGTATTCGCGCGACCGTCGGGGACCCACAGATTTCCCCCGCGATCGATCGCAATGCCGTTGGTCGATGAGGCCGTTTGGCAGATCGCCGGCGGCTTATTCGTTTTATCGTTCAACGGAAACCACAGCACGCTCGAGCCACCGAACTGCGCAACCGCGAGGTGGTTGGGCTTTTGCGCGTCATCCCCAGGCGGCGCCGGCTTCATCCAGCTCGGGCGCACGGTATTTGCTTTGAAGCCTGCGGGAAGCGTGGAACGCGCGCCGTCGCTTCCGATCATCGGCTGGTACTGTCCGAGTGACGGGCCGGTTGTTGGCTGATAGCCGGAGCAAGCCGCGAGTGCCGCGATAATTGCTGCCGCGCCCAGCGTGGTGGTGAAAACTGAGGAACGCATGGCGAGTCTTTCTCTCCTAAAGAGGCGGGGGGGATTCGTTTGCCTTCTGTTACGGCTGCACCGTGCCGATTCCAGCCGCACGAGTCCCACGTTAGTCCCAACCTTCGGCGGGTCGGCCTCGCAGCGGCCAAGAACAAGCGTCTACCGATGCGTAAAGACGAAACCCGGCTGTGGGCGGCGATAACGCTCCTGCGCAGCATTCGCAACCGCCGCGCTCTGTTGCGCCACCCGCTCGTCGAGGAGGCGTCGCCTCGGCATAGCGAGCTTGCCGACCGGCTGCCCGATATCGTCGCTTCGCTCTTAGACGAACTGAGCTTAGAGTCCGAGCACCACCGCCGCCGGTTCGCCGTGCTGCGCCGCAGCGACATCGAGCGTGAGAGCCACGCCACGATCGCGCGCGAGATGAGTCTCTCGCGGAGCCAGTTCTATCGCGACCTTCGCGAGGCGCGGACGCGTTTTACCGAAGGCCTCGAAGACTATCTTGCGCTGCGCGCCGGCGACGATCTCGGTTTCGCCGGGCGCCTTCCGCAAGGCGCGCGCTTCGTCGCGATCGACGCATTGCGCGACGGCGGACAGTTCGAGCGCGCCCGCGACGTTGCCGCCGCACTTGCGCGCGAAAGCAGCGATGCCGCGCAGGCGAGTCGAGCGCTCTGCGTCCGCGCCGAATTAGAGATCGAGCTCGGCGCCTTCGCGCACGCGCAAACGACGACGGCACGAGCCCGCGCGCTGCTCGCCGACGTCGCCGACATCGGGCTTCGCCACGTGCTCGACGCGAACTGCGATCTGCTCGATTTCGAAGCGGCGCACTGTCAGGGCATGCCTGGAGCCGCATCGGCGCGCGGCCAACTGATCGAACGGCTGCGCGCCGATTACGCGCGCGACGGCCGCTACGCCGAAACGCTGGTCAAGGCGCTCGTTGCGGAGGCGTCGATCCAGTTCGAGCGCGACGAGGGCGCGCGCGCACTGGCGACGATCGATGAGGCGGCGGCGATCATCGCTCGCGCGCGCAACACCGCCTCACGTTTAGCCGTCGACGTCGCGATACGCGCCTCGGGAATTCGGGCGGTGCGGGCCGACCAAGTCTCAACCGCCTTGAGCGAAATGAACGAGCTCGTCGAGACCGGCAGCCGCAGCGGCAACGTGCGCAGCCTGCGCCTGGGAATGCAGATGATGGCCGCCCACCTCCTGACCTTGGGCCGTTTGGAAGAAGCCAAACAGTTCGCACTGGAGGCCTGGGCGCTGATCGACTTGTTTGGCAGTGCGCTCGATCGGGTGATCGTCCTTTCGAATCTCGCACGCATCGATATCCATCGGCGAGACGGCAACGAAGCCTTGCGCTGGATAAGCCTGGCGCGCGCGGTCTCCTGCGATGCTTTTTCGATCACGCAGGCTCTGGCGATCTCCGAAGCCGAGGCCCTCATCCTCGTCGGTAACCCGGAACGCGCGGCCGGCATGGCGCACTCGCTCGGCGATCGCGTCGGAAACTGGCCGCGCCTTTTAGGTCGCGCGAAGCTCGCCGAGGCGACCGCTCTCTCCACGCTCAGGCGCGAACGCGAGGCTCGCGAATGCAGCGAAGCCGCGGTCGAGTTCTCGCGCGGAACCGCCGGGCCGCTACTGCATCTCCGTGCACTCGACCTCAACCTCAAGCTCGGCGGAAGCTCCGCATCGCGTGCCGAGCTGCGCGACCTCAAAGCCGCGCTCAACGCCTAGCGCGCGGAGCGCGCCGGCATCACCATCCGCCCGAGGCGCCTCCGCCGCCAAAGCTTCCGCCACCGCCCGAAAATCCTCCACCACCAAAACCGCCCCCTCCGCCGCCGCCCGAGCTGAAGCCCAGTGCGCTCAAGAAGCCGCCGGTTCCCCAAAATCGAGATCGCCGCATGTCGACGCGCGCCTGCAGGGTCCCTTCCCGCATCACGAGGTAGCCGTAGCGCGCCAGCGCGCTTAAACGTACGATCAGGATGAAGATCGTCAGCGTCGTGATCAGCCCGAGTAAGAGCTTCGCGAAAATGTTACCGAGGGTAAGCGGCGGCGCCGCGACGTCGCGAAACGACGGCGTGATCGTCGCCAAGATCGCGGAGACGCCGTAGGAGATCGCTCCATCGGGATCGTTGTGGCGCATCCGCGGCAGAATCGTCCCTTGAATGATGCGCGACGCATCGGCGTCGGTCAACGCGCTCTCGAGCCCATAGCCGACCTCGATGCGCACCATGCGGTCGCGCATGAAGACAAAGAGCACGACGCCGTCGTCGCGACCCTTGCGTCCGATCTTCCAAAGATCGGCCGCTTCTCCGGTAAACGTTTCGAGCGGGACGCTGCCGGTCGTCTGGGCGATGTAGACGATCACTTGATGTCCGGTCTGCCGGTCGTAGGTGCGCAGGTCGCCCTCGACCCACTCGCGCGTGGCGTTGCTCAGCACGCCGGCGCGATCGGTTACGTAGCTCGTTGGTGCCGGCGGGATCTTGAAGTCCGCCGCGATTGCGGGAGCTGTGGCCCAGCACGCGACCACCGTCGCGAACGCGGTAAGGCCTCGGCGTACCGTCTTAGGCCGGGCGCCCAATCGCAAATCGGCGCATTCTGTCCGTCGCCTCACGCTCCGTCATACCGCAGCGCAGAAGCACGGCCGCGGATTCCGGATTGTCGGGACTGCACTTCGCGCAAATGCTCGGCACGTCGAAGACCGCGAACGCTGTCGCCAAAACGGCTTGGGCCGCTTCGGTAACGTAGCCTCGGCCGCGGGCGCTGGGGACGATGGAGTACCCAAGTTCGATCGCGTCATAGTTTCCGGGCCAGTGATTGGGCCACGCGTCAACGTACTTGAATCCCGCGTGCCCGATCGGCACGTGCTTTTCGAAACTGCCGGCTATTTCGATGACGAGAAAACCGAAACCGAAACGATCCCAATGCCCGAGCATAAATGCGGCGAACGCTTCCGCCTGGCCGGGCGAGAGTGGCTCCGGTCGCGTTGCGTAGGCATCCTGCGCGTGTCGAGCATAGAGCGCCTCTTCTGCCTCTTCGGGCCGCCGCAGGAGCAGCCGTGCGGTCTCGATCCGCCGAGGAAAGACGTCAAACGGCAACTTCATCGCGCGTCGAAATCGCGAATCCTCGCGACCGATCGAGGCTTAACCGTTTCCTAACCGTTCGGCAGATCCGTCAACGCTAAGAACTCGCGCTCATCGCGCCATCCGAAAGACGGTGCCGTACCCGCCTTGGCAGCCGTAGTGGTAGCAGCCCGTTCCTCCCTGGAACGTAGTTCCATAGAGGTTGGGCCCGGCATCGGAGACACCGGCCGTAGGATAATCGCCGTCGGGCACCCCTTTGAAGCGGTAGAGCACGCGCAATTTGCCAAACGTCGTCAGAGAATAGACCACACCATAGCCGCTATGCTTGTCTCCACCGTACTGGGTGGCGCCATACAGGAGGCCGTCGACGGCAATCAGCCTCCCAACGGGACGTTCGCCGTCAAGCGTCTCGCTCTGACTAAAGCTATGCACGATGTGTTCGCTGCCGGCCGTACTGACGGCGTAGACCGTTCCCCCCGACCGCGGGCCGCCCAATTCTGACGTTCCGTAAAGTGTCCCCCTCGATGCGACCAGCCCGGACGGCGACAAGATGTCGTTGGGTTGTCCCGCCGAGTAAACGACGTGTTCGCTTCCTGACGCCGAGATAGCAAAGATCGTGCCGTGGTTGTACCGGCCGCCATACATCGTCGTGCCGTAGATGGTTCCGTTCAGATCGACCAGGTTGCCGGTCGGGGCGCTGCCGTCGTTTGGTTCGCCCTGGAAGCGATAGAGCACTCGTTCTTCCCCGGAAACGGTCATCGTGTAGACTACCCCGCATCCTTTCCGAGAGTCCCGGCAGCGCATTCCGCCGTTGACCGTTGTTCCGTAAAGCGTTCCGTCGAGCAGGGTCACCGGTCCCTCGGGATTTGCCCCGTCGTAGCCACCGAGGAATGCATAGGTGCCGCGCAATCCTCCTGAGGGATCGATCCAAAAAACGGTCCCGCAGCCGCGCACGTTGTCGTCCTTGCAGCGCGTGCCCCCGTAGTACGCGGTGCCGTACAGCAAA
>DATAQH010000185.1:0-4515 GCA_036264815.1 Candidatus Cybelea sp. | reverse complement strand
GGTCGCCGCGATCGGCGGCATCGATCCGCAGAACCTGGCCGCGGTGCGCGAGACGGGCGTCGCGATGGCGGCGGTCATCTCCGCGCTCTGCACGCCCGATGCAAACGAGGCCGCGCGACGGCTCCTGCGCGCGTGGTCCGGTAGCGAGTAGCGGCGGCAGTGGCGAGCAGCGTGCTGTCGATCGGCACGACCCACCCGTGGAACGTCGCTGGGGTCGGCCGCGATCTCGTCGTCGGCTGCGCGCTGCGGGCACGGGTCTTCACCGCCGTGGCGGCGATCAGCGCCCAGGACGCGGGGGGCGTCGTCGCGCTTCGACCGGTCGAGGCCGGCCTCTTCGAAAGTCAGATGCGGGTGCTCCCGTGGGAGAGCGCCGGCGCGGTGCGGGTGGGCGCGTTGCCGACCGCACGGGCGGTTGCGTCGATTACGACGGCGCTCGCGCAGCGGCCGTGGTTGCCGGCCGTCGTCGATCCGGTCTTACGGGCGAGCAGCGGTGGAGAGCTCGGCGACGCGGCGGCCCGCGAAGCGCTACGCGACGAACTTGCGCGCCTGCCCAACGTCATTCTCACCCCGAACCTCGCGGAGGCGGCTTATCTCTTAGGTTGCGAACTCATCGGCCGCGACGACATAGGCGAATCGGCACGCCGGCTGCGCGAGCGCGGCCCGGCGGCAGTACTACTCACGGGCGGCCACCTCGAAGGCGACCCGGCCGACGCGCTTGCCTCCGGCGACGGCGTCGAGATCCTGAGCGATTCGCGAATCGCGGGTTCGATGCACGGCACCGGCTGTACGCTGGCGATGGCACTGGCCTGCGAGCTTGCCGCGGGCAGCGCGCTGCGCCACGCGGTGCGCGCCGCACGCGCCTTCGTGCGGGCAGAAATCGCGAAACACTAAAGCGCTCCCGGAAAGGCATTGGACGCCGGCTAGCCGCATTGACGCGCGGATGAATCCGATCAAACGGCGCGTGATGTCGGGAATGCGGCCCAGCGGGCCGCTTCATCTCGGCCACCTCGTAGGCGTTCTCACGCAGTGGGAAAAGTATTGCCGCGACGACGACGCGTTCTTCGAAATCGCCGACCTGCACGCTTACACGACGGAGTTCGCCGATCCGCAAGTCGTTCGCGACGCGCGCGAGGCGATGGTTGCCGTTTGGCTCGCCGCCGGCGTCGACCCCGAACGTTCCACGATCTTTCTGCAATCCGGCGTCCCCGAAATTTCCGAGCTGCAAGCGCTTCTCTCGATGATCACCCCGGTCTCGTGGCTCGAACGCGTGCCGGCGTACAAAGGGCAGATCGAAGCGCTCGGTCAGCACATCGCGACCTACGGCTTTCTCGGATATCCGCTGCTTCAGCTCTGCGACATCGCCGTCGTGCGGGGGCAATACGTCCCGGTTGGGCGCGATCAGGTCGCTCACTTGGAGCTCGGACGTGAAATCGTCCGCCGGTTCAATCACCTCTACGGCGAGGGCGCCGAGATCCTTGTCGAGCCGAAGGCGACGCTCTCTGAGTTTCCCGAAGTGCCCGGCACGGACGGGCGCAAGATGAGCAAATCGTACGACAACGCGATCCTGATCGCCGACGACGAGGAGACGACCACGCAGAAGGTGCGCTCGATGCTGACCGATCCGCTCAAGGTGCGGCGGGGGGATCCGGGCCGTCCGGAGATCTGCCCGCTCTTTGCTTTATGGCGTTTCGTCAGTCCACTGCGGCTCGACACAATCGCCGAAGCCTGCCGGTCCGGGGCGCTCGGCTGCGTGCAGGATAAGACCGAGTTCGCCGAAGCCCTCAACGCGTATCTGCGCCCCGTGCGCGAGCGCTACGCGCAGTATCGCGGCGATCCCCAACTGGTTCGAAACATCATCGCCGACGGGACGGCTCGTACGCGGGCCATCGCCGCCGGCACGCTCGCCGACGTGCGGCGCGCGATGAAGCTTACCCCTTGAAGTTGCGCAGGTTCTGCTCGATCGATTCCAGCGCCCAGTCGATATCTTCCAACGACGCGGCATACGAGAATCGCAGGTAGCCTTTGCCGGCCGCTCCGAACGACGAGCCGCCGCCGCAGGCAACGCCGCCCTCTTCCAGGAGAAACTTCGCTAAACCGCGGTCGTCCTGCGTAATCGACGAGACGTTTGGAAACGCGTAGAACGCGCCTTCCGGCAACAGGCACGAGACGTTGGGGATCTGATTGAGGCCGTTCACGAGCCGGTCGCGCCGCTGGCGAAAGATCTCGTTCATTCGCAGCACCGGCTCGTCCGATCCGGTCAGCGCCGCGATGCCGGCCATCTGGACGAAGGTGGCAACGCAGCTGAACGTATTGTTGTTGAAGAGCGTCACCGTGCGCGCCAGCCGTTCGGGCAATATCGCATAGCCGAGCCGCCAGCCCGTCATTGCATAAGCCTTCGAGAAACCGTCGACGACGATCGTCCGCTCGCGCATTCCCGGCAGCGACGAGATCGACAGAAACGGGGTGTCGAGGTAGAAATTGCGGCTGTAGATCTCGTCGGCGAGAACGAGAAAATCGTACCGCTCCGCAAGGCCGGCGATGAACTCCAGGTCGCCGCGCGTCAGCACGCCGCCGGTGGGATTGTGAGGCGAGTTGATCACCACCAGTTTCGTCTTGGCGCTGACGCGGCGCGCCAGTTCGTCGAGGTCCATGCGCCAGTTGCGCGATTCGCGCAACGGAATGGCGTGCACGTTGGCCTCTAGATAGCTCGCGGCCGATGCGTACGCAGGATAGGCGGGATCGAAGTAAATGAAGTCGTCGCCGGGATCGAGCAGCGCGCTCAGCGTGTTCCAGATCACCGGCTTCGCGCCGGGCGAGATTACGACGTTCTCGGCGTTCCAGGCCGGCGTGATATTCCGAAAATGGCTGGCGTAGTCGGCGATCGTCTCGCGCAGCGAGAGCAGCCCGCCCGACGGTGTGTAGTGGGTATGGTTGTCGTAGAGCGCGTCGACCGCAGCCTTTTTGATTTCGGCGGGCGTATCGAAATCGGGCTCGCCGATCTCCATGTGGACGACGCGGCGCCCGGCAGCTTCGAGTTCTCGAGCGCGGGCCAAAATCTCGAACGCGTTCTCCGCCCCCAGCCGCGCGACGGCGGCGGCGAGACGATCTTCGTGAACTGCGAGCATACTCTAGCGATCCTTCCCTAAAAAACAATATAACGCACGGCACGCGCGAGCGCGGGAGCGCCGTTGCCCGCGGCGAATCGTCCCCGCGTCATGCGACCTCTTTCCGAGGTTTTCGCGCCTGGAGCACCGACGTTGCCGGAGCGGCTGCGGACGCTCGTCGTTTCGCCCGAGCGCGAGTTGGAACCTGGGGTCACCGTCCAGGCTAGCTTCACGTTCCGCAATCACGGAGGCGCAACGGCGACGGGCGTTCGGATTCGCTTCAACGTCCCCGAAGGACTCGTCTATCTCGTCGGCAGCGGCCGGCTCAACGGCCGGGAACTCGACGACGAGTCCGGCAACTCGCCCCTGCTATCTCGCGCGGGCGCCTCGGTCGGCGACGTGGCGTCCGATGAGGAGCGCCGCGTCGAAATCGCCTACAGCGTCGCCGGAGCGATCGAAAACGGTACGATCGTCGAACTGCAAGCGGCAGTCGCCTCGTTCGAGCTGCCGCCGACCGGCTCCAACGTCGTCCGCCTCGTCGCCCGCAGCAAGCCGCAGCTGGCCAATGCGCTCACGCGAATTGCGATCGAGCCGCTGGCGGATCCCGTCCCCGGCTCGCAAGCGCAAGTTACCATTCGCATTCACAATGCGGGTGAATCGACCGCGCGCGACGTGATCGTCGCCGCGCCCATTCCGGAAAATTCGACGTACGTCGCCGGCTCGGCCGCGCTAAACGGACGAGAGGTCGAACGCGGACTGGGCGCGCCGTTCGACCGGCTGCGCGCGCCGGTCATTCTGCAATCGCTCCCCGCCCGCGGCTCGGCGACGTTCGTTTATCGTCTCACGATCGACCACCCGTTGGCCGGCGGCACGCAGGTCGTTGCACGCGCCAAAATTGCTTCGCAGGAGACGGCAGGCTTCGAACTCGAGCCGGCATCGCTTACCATCGCGTCCACCCCCGATTTCAGCGACGCGCACACGACGTTGGGGGCCGCGCCTTTTACGGATTTGCGCCCCGGGCAACAGGTACGCTTCACGCTTTGCGCCTTCAACGCGGGCACCGCCGCGGCGAGCAGAGTGACCGCTGCGATCGAACTCTCCGAGGGACTGCTCTTCGTTCGCGGCGCGACGACGATCGACGGCCGTCCCGTTCGCGAACGCCGCAAAGACTTGCGTTTTGCGCTCGGCCCCATCGGCGCGGGGATGGGAGTCACGCTTTGCGCCGATGCCGTCTTGCTCGCTCCGGCAGCGAACGGAGCGATCGTTTCGGCGACGGCGACGCTCGACTGGGAACCCTCGGCAGCACAGAACGAGCGGCGTCTAGAGTGCGGCGTCGTCGTTCGCTCGGAGCCGGCCTTCGCGGCGCGCCGCAACACGCTGACGCGCACGGGAAACGCGACCGTTGCGCCTG
>DATAQH010000335.1:0-5367 GCA_036264815.1 Candidatus Cybelea sp. | reverse complement strand
GGCCGGAACGGTCGAGAACGTTCCCGCGGCGCACTGGCCCTTGAGCGTCACGCCGGTGTACGTGTAGAAGCCGTACGGATCGACGTTCGCGCAGCGGTTGCCGGGCGAGCCCGGGTCGAAGTAGGGAACCGGCGCGATGCCGGTCGGGTTTTGGCCGAAGCGCGTCCCGCTCGGCCAGGTGACGAAGTCGCCCCAGACCTCCGGCACGTTTTCACCGTAGATCGCCTGGCTGAGCTGATTGATGACGTGCGGTCCGAGGTCGTTCTGCGAACTGTAGAACGAGCTCAGCAGCGAGGTCACGTTATAAAGGATCTGGATGTCGTCGCGCCCGGCGTCGTGCCGGTGCGGAACGCCGATGTGCACGTTGAAGACGTTCTCGCGATCGCCGATGTTCGAGTAGCTCGCGTACGCCGGTGAAAGCGTCTGATAGCAGCCCGGGTTCCGATGCGTGCCGGTCGGCAAGCTCATCGTGCCCGGCAACCTGAAGTCTTGATAGCCGTAAGGATTGTAGACCGGCGAGGAGTTGGGGCCGCCGTACCAGCCCGAACCTACCGGCGGCGTGTTGACGCATTCGGGAAAGACGCCGGCGAACGGCAGATTGATCGTATTGTAAGCGATCGCCGGATAGCCCCAGACGTCGCCGAGATTCGAACCGTTGAACTGATCGAGATACCGGTAATCTTGATTGTAGCCGCCGATTCCGACGTAATAGGAGAACATCCGGTCCGGCGTGGCGCCGCCGGCTTCGACCTGCAGGTTGTGGTAGTACGTGGGCGTGCCCAAGCCGGCGTTGACGTTGGCGTAGCCCGGGAAGGTGCCGGTCTTTATGACCTGGTTGATGAAGCCGGCGAGACCGGTCGCGCTCTCGCCGGCCGTTCCGCCTCCGGTATACACCTGCAGTTCCTGTTGTCCCAGCGTGCCGGCCGTCCCGCCGGGATAATTATCGAACGAACGATTAACCGGGACGCCATCGAACTCATAGCCTACCTGATCGTAGTTGCCGCCACGGATGTAGACGGTTTGGTCCCAGCCCTGCTGATTGGGGGGCACGAACGCGCCGGGTACCGCGGCGATCGCCGAGTAGGCATTGTTCAGGTTGCCGCCGCCCCCGATTCCCGCTGCGGCCGCGGTCATCGTCGCATTGACCGAATAAACGTCGGTCGTGGTACCCGATTTTACAACATCCATGCTGGAGCGCGAGGTGACGTGGGCGATCGTCCGCATCGAGGGTGCGAGCGGAACGCGTAACGTCTGCACCTGGTCGGCGAAGACGGAGATGCCCGTAATCGTCGAGGTTTCGAAGCCGTCCTTCGAAACCGTGATCGTGTAGGTATCGGGCGCCAGCGAAAGTATCGAGAAGCGCCCCGAAGCGTCCGTCGTTACGGTCGTCGTCTGCGACGGGCTGACCGCCGCGACTTTCGCGCCGGCGACCGGCGCACCGCTGGCGCTCTGGGCCACCGTTCCGGTCAGCGAGCCGGTCGTTCCGGCAAGGCCGGCGCCGGTGGAAAATGCAAATCCGAGGATGCTCGTCAGAACGAGTACGAAAAAATTACGCCGTCTGCACATGCGTGTCGTGCATTCTCTGCTGCGTTCGAGAGGTCTTGTCCATACCTCCAAGAATTCTGGCGCGTTATGAGCGTAATCGCCGGACCGCGGACCGTTCGAGCGCCGCACGGGACCGAGCTTAGTTGTCTTGGATGGCCGCAAGAAGCCGCGCTGCGCATGCTGATGAACAACCTCGATCCCGAGGTTGCCGAACGCCCCGGCGAACTGGTGGTCTACGGCGGAAACGGGCGCGCCGCGCGTTCGTGGGAGGCCTTCGATGCGATCGTACGGACTCTACGGAGGCTGCGATCCGACGAGACTATGGTCGTTCAGAGCGGTAAGCCCGTCGCGGTCTTCAAAACTCACGCTCGCGCCCCGCGCGTGCTGATCGCCAATGCGAACCTCGTGCCCAAGTGGGCCGACTGGAGCACCTTTCGCGAGTTGGAAGCGCAAGGGCTGACGATGTACGGCCAGATGACCGCCGACTCGTGGATCTATATCGGTACGCAAGGCATCGTGCAAGGGACGTACGAGACCTTTGCCGAGTTGGCGCGGCGCCACTTCGGCGGGTCGCTTGCCCGTCGCGTAACCTTGACGGCGGGTGTGGGCGGAATGGGCGGCGCGCAGCCGCTCGCCGTGACGATGAACGGCGGAATCTGTCTGATCGTCGACGTGGACCGAGCGCGTTTGGAGCGTCGTCGCGAGCTGCGCTATCTCGACCGCGTCGTCGATTCTCGCGAGGAGGCGCTTCGCCAAGTCGAAGAGGCCCGCGGTCGCGGCGAGGCCGTCTCGATCGGCTACGAAGGCAACGCCGCAGATGAATTTGCGCTCCTTTACGATTTGGGGCTGCGCCCAGACGCCGTAACCGATCAAACGTCCGCCCACGACCTGCTCGACGGTTACGTGCCGGCCGGTCTTTCTCTCGGACAAGCAGCCGAGCTCCGGCGGGGAGATCCCGAAGAGTATGAGCGCCGTGCGCTCGTAAGCTGCGGCGAGCAGGTGCGTGCGATGGTTCGTTTCCTTGACGCTGGATCGGTCGTCTTCGACTACGGCAACAACATCCGTGCGCAGGCGCAGCGGGCCGGTTTCGAGCGTGCGTTTGCCTTCCCGGGATTCGTGCCGGCCTTTATTCGCCCACTCTTCTGCCGCGGCTCTGGGCCTTTCCGCTTCGCCGCGCTTTCCGGCGACCCCGACGACATCGCCGCGTGCGACGCGAAGCTGCTCGAGCTGTTTTCCGACGACGAGTCGTTGACGCGCTGGATTACGCTGGCGCGCCAACGCATTTCGTTCCAAGGACTGCCGTCGCGCATCTGCTGGCTGCCGTATGGACGCCGCGCGATCGCCGGGCTCGCCTTCAACGAGCTGGTTGGCAGCGGCGCGGTGAAAGCACCGATTGTCATCGGGCGCGATCATCTCGATACCGGCAGCGTCGCGTCGCCGTATCGCGAGACCGAAGCGATGCGCGACGGCAGCGACGCGATCGCCGACTGGCCAATTCTCAACGCGCTGCTCAATACCGCAGCCGGCGCGCACTGGGTCAGCTTCCATCATGGCGGCGGCGTCGGCATCGGCTATAGCCTGCATGCGGGCATGGTCATCGTTGCCGATGGTAGCGACGACGCGCGCGAGCGGCTCGGCTGCGTGCTGACGACCGATCCGGGCCTGGGCGTCGTGCGTCACGCCGACGCCGGCTACGAGATCGCGATCGAAACGGCCGATCGAGAGGGCATCGATTGGCGTCTCTGATCGTCTGCGCCAAGACGATCGTCACGTGCGATACGCAGGCCGCGCAATGCGGAATCGATTTCGCCGCGCTCGGGCGTATCGACGACGCCGCGATGCTGATCGACGGCGGCACGATTACCGCGATCGGTCCTCGCCGTGCCGTCCTGAGCGCAGCGAGCGCAGTCGAAGGATCCTCGCCCGGCGTCGTCGAGCTAAACCAGGACGTAATCTTCCCCGGGTTCGTCGACGCGCACGCGCACCCGTTGTATGCCGGCGATCGAGAGCCGGATTTTGCGGCGCGCCAGCGCGGCGAAACTCCGGCGCTGGGGATGCGCTACACGATCGAGCGCACGCGCGAGGCCCTGCTCGACGCGCAGCGCTTCTACGAAACGACGGTTCGCCCGCGCCTTCAGACGATGCTGCGTCACGGCACCACGACGCTCGAGACGAAGACGGGTTACGCGCTGCATCGTCCGGGCGAACTGGCGCTGCTCGATTTGATCGCCGCGCATCGCAACGATCCCGACGTCCCGCGTCTGGTTGCAACCTTTCTCGGCGCACACGCGCTGCCGCCCGAGTTCGACTTCGAACGCGAAGATGGGTTCGTCGACTATCTGATCGACCAAGTGATCCCGCTCGCGGCGGCGCACGGTGCGGTTTACGCGGATGCGTTTTGCGAACCGGGCTTCTTTTCGCCCGGGCAGACGCGCCGCTATCTCGCGGCCGCGCGGTTGCACGGCATGCGCCTTCGCGTGCACTGTGACGAGATGTCGCATGGCGGCGCCGCCGCAATGGCGACCGAACTCGAAGTCGATGCCGTCGACCACTGCAACTACATCGGCGACGACGACGTGAAGGCGATCGCGCAGGGCGGCATCGTCGCCGTCGCCTGTCCGGCAACCATCGAGTTTCTCGACCTCTCCCAGAGAGCGCCGGTGCGCGCGCTGCTCGCAGCCGGTGCGATGGTTGCCCTCGCCAGCGATTACAACCCCGGCACGTCGCCCTGCTTCAACCTGCAGACCGTCGCATATTTCGGCCGGAAATACTTCGGGCTCTCGGCAGCCGAGGCGCTCTACGGCGTGACGCGCGCCGCCGCGCATTCCCTGCGGGCCGATGCCGGCTCGCTGCGCGTCGGAGGCCCTGCCGACTTCGTCGCGATGCAGATCGCTTCGCCCGACGAGTTCGGCTGGCAGTTCGGCGGCAATCTCGCAAGCACCGTCGTCAGAAACGGCGCGATCGTGTGACGAGCGAGCTCGTCCGTTGCGCGCGCGCGCTCGTTAGCGGGGAGCTGCGTGAAGACTATGCGTTCGCGGTGCGCGACGGGCGCATCGCTGCCGCCGGCAACTTCCTCGACGTACGCGACGGGGCGGCCGACCTCGAGGCCCGCTCCTTCCCGGTCGATCGCCTCGTCGTTCCTGGATTCATCAACGGGCACAGCCACGCGTACCAGATTCTCTTGCGCGGCTGGGCGGACGACCTGCCCTTCGCAAGGTGGCGGAGCGACGCGCTGTACCGCGTCGTGCCGCACCTCACCGCCGACGACGTATATTGGACGTTTGCGTTGGCCTTCTCCGAAATGCTCGCCGCCGGCATCACGACGGTCGCAGAGTTCTTTTATCTCAACGGCGAGGGAAACGCCCACGCCGAGGCCGCGATACGCGCCGCGCGGGAGACGGGAATCCGCTTGGTCTTCGCGCGCACGTGGATGGATGCAGATTACGCCCCGCCGCAGTTTCGCGAGAGCATCGATCTCGCTGCCGAACGAACCCGCGAGCTGATGGAACGGTATCCCGAGGCAAACGTCTGCGTGGCGCCCCACTCGCTGCACGCCGCCTCACACGATATGATCCGCAGCGCATCGGAGTTTGCGCGGGATCGCGACTGCATGCTGCACATCCACGTTGCGGAGGCGCCGTACGAAGGCGAAGAGACGCTCGCGCGTTTCGGGGCCACGCCGGTCGCATTGCTCGACCGCCTCGGTGCACTGACGGAGCGCACGGTGGCGATTCACGCCATCTACCTCTCCGAACGGGAGAAGGAGATGATCGCGCGGGCCGGCGCGCGCGTCATCCACAGCCCCATGACCAATCAGTACCT
>DATAQH010000095.1:0-1879 GCA_036264815.1 Candidatus Cybelea sp. | reverse complement strand
CGCTTCGGCGGGCCCGCTTTTTTAATCGGCTAAGCGACCGCGTCGCGGACTGCACCGCGCGCCAGCGCATAGCTGACCAGCCGGTCGATCAGGGCTTCGAAACCGATCCCGGCGGCCGCGCAGGCATCGGGAAGCAGACTTGCGGGCGAGAGACCGGGAAGCGAGTTGATCTCCAAAAGGTAGGGGCGATTGTCCGATCGGATGATGAAATCGCTACGCGAGTAATCGCGTAACCCCAGCAGCCGGTGTGCCGAGAGTCCCAGCATCTGCAGGCGTGCCGCCAAGCCGTCGTCGATTTGCGCCGGTGCGATATGCGTGCAGCCGCCGGCATCGTACTTCGAGCCGTAACTGTAAAAGCCGTCGCGGTGAGCGACGATCTCGACGATGGGCAGGGCCTCCTCCCCGAGCACGGCGCACGTAAATTCGCGCCCTTCGACGTATTCTTCGGCAAGGATCGCCGCATATGACTTCGACGCTTCGAGCATCGCGTTCGTCCACTCTTCGTGCGTTCGCACGATCGTTACGCCCGTCGACGAGCCTTCGAATCGGGGCTTGATCACGAGCGGAAGATCGAGCGAGCCGGGCAGGAGGGGCAGCGTGCCGCCCGTGAGATCGAACAGGTCCCAGACCGGCGTGGGCAAACCTTCCGCGGCGAGCAGCTTCTTCGTTAAGTGCTTGTCCATCGACAATGCGGCGGCTTCCAGGCCGCTGCCGGTATACGGAATCGATAGGTACTCGAGCAGCGCCTGAACGTGACCGTCTTCCCCGCCGGGGCCGTGCAGAGCGATGAATACGACGTCGGGCCGCAACTCGCGCAGCGCGTCGACGAAGCGATCGTCGTAGTCGATGGAGCGCGCCTCGTAGCCCAGCGAGTGCAGGGCGCGCAGTACCTGAGTACCCGACTGAATCGAGATCTCGCGCTCGGCGCTGTTTCCACCCATCACGACGGCCACCGTCGCGCGCGACCCTCCGTTACGTTGCATCGATAAAGACTCCAACGAGATGCACTTCCAAGCGCAGTTCGATTCCGCTGCGATCGAGCACCGCACGGCGGACTCGTGCGAGCAGCGTTGCGACGTCGCGCGCCGTCGCTCCCCCGGTGTTATTGATAAAGTTCGCGTGGAGCGTCGTGACTTCCGCGCCACCCTCGCGCCACCCCTGAGCCCCAACCAGTTCGATCAGCCGCGCCGCCTTGTCGCCTTCCGGGTTCCGGAAGCACGATCCCGCATTGGGCGTCGCAATCGGCTGCGTCCGTTTGCGGCGAACCAGACGCCCGCGCATCTCTTCGCGCACTTCGTTGTGGTCGGTGCGCTCGAAGGCAAGCGTTACGCGGGAGACCACGACGTCGCGTTCGAGCGTGGAATGGCGGTAGAGATAGCGGATGCTGACGCGGTGAGGCTCGGGGCGGCTCGGCGACTGCACCCACACGCTTCGAACGAAGTCGCCGATCTCACGATCCGTCCCCGCGTTCATGCGCAGCGATCCGCCGATGGTTCCGGGGATCCCGGCGAGCGATCCAATGCCCTCGGCTCCGGCCGATGCCGCCTTTGCAGTGACCAGTGCCATGCCGGCCGAACCGCCCGCTTCCACGATCACTGCGCCGTCCTCGACGGCGACGCCGACCGCGGCGAAATCGCCGGCCAAGCGAATCACGATGCCGCGCACGCCGCCATCGCCCACGAGCACGTTGCTTCCGCCGCCGATGATCCACCAGGCGATCTTCCGCCGCAGGCAAAGCCGCATCAGCTCGGCAAGCTCCGTCACCGTGCGCACGGTGACGAATGCGTCTGCCGGGCCGCCTATCTTCCACGAGGTATAGGGCGCGAGGGGCTCGTCGAACTTGGCGCGCGCGGCGAAAATCTTACGCAGCGCCTCCCGG
>DATAQH010000325.1:0-3212 GCA_036264815.1 Candidatus Cybelea sp. | reverse complement strand
GCGAAGCGACCGCCGCCAACGACAGCGGCCCCGGCGTCCCGGTAACCAACGATCTCGATCCCGCCTACGGGCCGTACTCCGAAGCCAATAAGGCGCAACAGATACCCCAGCGCTACGCTACGCTGATGCTCGCGCTGGCCGGCAGCGACGCGACCCAGGCGACCAATGAAACAGACGGCGTGGCGCGCGACCTCGGTGCGGTCGCAGCAAGCGTCCGCGGGCCGATTCCCTGGGGCTGGTATCAAGAAGGCTACGTCTCGCCCACGCAAGCGTTACCCGGTTACGAAACGCACCACAACGGGCCGCAATACTTCGGATACCTTCGTCAGAACGACGTCTTTTGGCGTAACGTGCACGACATCCACGCGGCTCTGCAGGCGCTGGCGGCCGGCACGCTGCCCGATCGCGGCGTCTTCTATCTCAAGGGCGCGTCGATCAACAACTTCGGCTGGAAGCCGGCCAATCCGGATGCGTACGTGCAAGCCGGCTATCGCGGCGACGACGATCATCCCGGCCCCGGCGACACCGACGCGCAGATCGGCGAAGCCTTCGTGGCCACCTTCGTCAATGCGATCGCGCGCAGCAAATACTGGAACGACTCCGCAATTATCGTCACCTGGGACGATCCGGGCGGTTACTACGATCACGTTCCGCCGCCGCAGTTCGAGAAGTGCGCCGACGGCCGACCCTGTGGGGACGGTCCCCGCCTGCCCTTCATCGTGATATCGCCGTACGCGCGCAGCGGCGCGGTCGTCCACGATTCCGGCGACCAAGCCTCGATCCTCAAGTTTACCGAGACGCTCTTCGGCCTGCCCCCCCTCTCGTCACTGCCCGAAGAGGCGCAGTACATGCCCGTCGGGCCGCGTGACGGTAATGCCGCGCTCACCGATCTGCTCGGCGGATTCGATCCGGCGCGTCTCTCCGGCGCAGCCCCGCCGATCCCCGCCGCCGACGCCGAAATTCCCGATGGCGTCGTCAATACGTTTCCAGCACAGATGAGCTGCAGCTCGCTCGGGATCACGCCCGCGACCCTCCCGAATGCGTCGCCGCAACCGCCGCCGAACTTCAACCCGCGCCCGCCGCGCCCGAAGAAAAAGGGCGCCGACTAGGAGCCTCATGCCGATCTCCGCCGCTGCCCCGCCGCAGCACGTTCCCGTCTTCAGCGGTTTCGATTACGTCACCGTCGACGAAACGCATCATCGCGCCTACGCCGCGCACACCGCGAGCAAACGCCTCTTGATCGTCGACACGTCCGACGGCAAGGTTTTTGGGCAAGTCGACGTCGGTCCAATGCACGGTCTCGCCGTCGATCCTCCGACCGGCGACGTCTTCACGGGCAACGGCACCGACCAGACCCTCTCGAAGGTCGACCCACAGACGATGAAGGTGCTCGCCAGCGTCACCGTGCCCGGCAACATCGACGCGATCGCTTACGATCCGTCGCGCAAACGCATCTACGCCGATCAAGACGGCGGCGGCTCCGTCTACGTGATCGACGGCGCGGCGATGAAGCTCGTCGGCACGATCGCGATGCCTGCCGACGATCTCGAGTCGCCGGCGGTCGATCCGAAGACGGGGACGCTCTACCAAAATCTCGCCAACGGCGGCGGCTTCGCAGTCGTCGATCCCGCCACGCTGAAGGTCGTCAAGGTCGTCAAAACGCCGCAGCTGCAAGATAATCATCCGCTCGTTTTTGCACCCGGCGCGAACCAAGTGCTTGCCGGCGGAGTCAACGGCGTGCTCTCGGCCTACACGCCCGGCGGCGCGCACGTCGGCGACGCAAACGTTCAGCCGCACATCGACCAGTGCAGCACCGGCTCGCGCGGCGACCTCGTCGTCTGCGCCGGGCGCGGCATCGTGACCGTCATTTCCGTACGCAGCGGCGCGGCGCCGCGCGTCGTCGGTCGTTTCGATACCGGCCAGCATGGCCTGCACACTGCCGGAATTGACGAGAGTACCGGCGATATCTGGGTAGTCTACAGCGATCCGCGCGGGGATTGGGTGCAGCGCCTGCGCTGGACGCCGTGAGGTTCTAATCCGCCTTCCGGCGTAAGGTTCTCCATTCGTGCGAATTTTGATAATCGAAGACGATACACCACTGCGAACGCTCCTCCGCCGGGGGCTGAGCGAGGACGGTCACGTCGTCGACGCGCTCCCCGACGGCCGCGACTGCACGAACTACCTGCGCGAGGCGCCTTACGACGCGCTGATACTCGATCTCAATCTTCCCTTTGAAGACGGCCTATCGGTGCTGCGCCGTCTACGCGGCGCCGGCTATCGCGTGCCGGTCTTGATCCTTACGGCGCGTGACGGCGGACGCGACGTCGTCGCCGGCCTCGATGCGGGCGCCGACGATTACCTTCGCAAACCCTTCGCGTTCGACGAGCTCGAAGCGCGGCTGCGCTCCCTCGCGCGCCGTCCGGCAAACTGGGTCGAGAGCGTGCTGGCCTTCGGCGATCTGGTCTTCGATGCCGAGACGCGTCAAGCGCATCGCGGCGCACGCGACCTCGCGCTCACCGCCAAGGAAGGGCTCTTCCTCGAAGTCATGATGCGCAACCAGGGCCGAACCGTTACGCGCCGGATGCTCGAAGAGCGCCTCTGGGATCGAGAGAGCGAACGCGGCTCGAACGTTCTCGACGTCTACGCCAGGCGTTTGCGCAAGAAGCTGACGGAGCAAGGAGAGCCGCAGCTTCTGCACACGCTGCGCGGCCTCGGCTACCGCCTCGAGCTATCGTGAGCATTCGCACCCGCTTTACCCTGACCGTCGTCGTGGTCGTCGCCGTTACCGCGACCCTCTTTGCAGCAATCTCGATCTTCACGCTCGATCGCACGTTGCGCTCGAACTTCATAACGCGCCTGCGCGATGGGGCCACCACGATCGCGACGACCGTTGACGTCCACAGGGGGAAGGCCGCTCTCGACCCCAACGACCTCCAGGAACTCGCGCCCTTGCACGCCGGGCTGCCGTTTGCCGTCTTCGACAGCAACGGCAAGCAGATCGCCGGCGACACGCCGCCGCTCGCGCTTCAAACCAAGGATCTTCAGACCGTGACCGTTGCGGTCACGCGCAACGGTCAGCGGTACGGCACCGTCTCGGTCTGGCAGTCGAGTCAGTGGATCGACGATTACGAACAGACCGCGGCGATGGTTTCGTTGGGGATCGCGGTGCTGCTGATCGTTCTCGCCGCAATCGCCTCGCGGCGGGTCGCGCA
>DATAQH010000011.1:0-3599 GCA_036264815.1 Candidatus Cybelea sp. | reverse complement strand
TACGACGTCAAGCGGTTAACTCACGTTTTCGAAAATGCCGGCGCCGGCGGGGCGCGGTTCTCCGACGACGCAATGATTGGTGCGCACTTACTCGACCCGTCGCGCGGTTTTGCCGACGTCGAGGATGCCGCCGCGGCATTTCTCGGGCTCGACCTTCCCGAAGACGCCGCCGCCGCGGCCGACGCGACCCTGCAGCTGATCGCGAAGGCTCGCACCGAGCTCGAGGCGCGCGGTCAGCTTTCGCTCTACGAAGAAGTCGAGCTGCCGCTCGCGCCGGTATTGGCGAAGATGGAGAGCGCCGGTGTCGCGATCGATCCCGCGGAGCTGCGTGTGATCGGTGAGCGCGTCGACGCCTCGGCCGAAGCGCTGCGAGCCCGGATCTACGATGTCTCCGGCGAGGAGTTCAACATCGGATCGCCTCAGCAGCTCGGAAAAGTTCTCTTCGGCAAGCTCAACATTCCCGGTGCCAAGAAGACGAAGACGGGCTGGGCGACCGGAGTGGAGGTGCTCCAAGGCCTCGCGCGCGAGTATCCGATCTGCGCGCTGGTGCTTGAATGGCGCGAGGTCACGAAGCTCAAGAACACCTACATCGACGTCATCCCGCAACTGGTCGATCCGAAGGACGGCCGGCTGCGCACCGAGTTCAATCAAACGGCTACGGCGACCGGGCGGCTCTCGTCGACGAATCCGAATCTGCAAAACATCCCAGTGCGCGGCGAGCTCGGGCGTCGGATCCGGCGCGCGTTCGTCGCACGCAGCGACGAATACGTCTTGCTCGCGGCCGACTACAGTCAGATCGAACTCCGGCTGATGGCACACCTCTCCGGCGACGAAGCGATGCTGCGCGCGTTCGAAGAGTCGCAGGATATTCACGATTTTACCGCGCGCCAAATCTTCGGCATTACGGGCGAACGCGAGGTCGATCCGAACCAGCGGCGCATGGCCAAGAGCATCAACTTCGGTCTCTTATACGGCATGTCGGACTTTGGCCTAGCGCAGCGCCTGGAGATCGGCCGGGCCGAGGCCAAAGAGATCACCGCCGCGTATTTCGCGCGCTTTCCCTCGGTGCGCGCGCACATCGACGGCACGATCGCGCAGGCGCGGGCCGCAGGCTACGTTTCGACGATCCTCGGGCGCCGGCGATACATGCCCGGCTTGACCTCCGGGAACTACATGCTGCGCGCCGCGGCGGAGCGCGAGGCGACCAACGCGCCGCTGCAAGGGAGCGCCGCCGATCTCATGAAGCTCGCGATGGTTCGCATCGATCGCGCACTCGAGGCGTCGGGACTCGACGCCACGATGCTGTTGCAGATCCACGACGAGCTGATATTCGAAGTTCGCAAAACGGACGTCGCGGCCGGCGCCGCGCTCGTGCGAGAGCACATGGAGACGGCGCTCGAGCTGCGTGTCCCGCTCGAAGTGACGATCAAAACCGGACGAAATTGGTACGATGTCGAGCCGCTGACGGAGGAGAGTCTGGAACGTGTTTAGCTACCTAGCCGCGATCGCGGCGGTGCTCGCGACGACGCTCGTCCACGCACCGAAAGCAAATCTGACGCTGGAAGTTGCAAGTACCGAGGCGCAGCGCGAACGCGGCCTGATGTTCCGCCAGTCCCTGGCGCCGCATACCGGGATGATCTTCTTATTCGAACGGGACGAACAGATGGGGTTCTGGATGAAGAACACGCTTATTCCGCTCGACATGGTATTCGTCGCCTCCGATGGCACCGTGCGCCGCGTATTTGCCGACGTCCCGGTCGTGGCACCGAACACCCCGGACGATCGGATTCCGCAAGAGCAGAGCCGCGCGCGCTACGTGATCGAGCTCCCCGCCGGTGAAGCCGCCGCCGACGGAATCGCCGCCGGCGTCAAACTCGATCTGCACGGCGTCGCGGCCACGCCGTCGTAAGCGCTGCTTGCCAGAGCTGCCCGAAGTCGAAACGATCGTCCGCGGCCTGCAGCGCGCGATCGCCGGTAAACGGATCGCGGGAGCCGACGTGCGGCTCGCGCGCATGATCGTCGCGCCCTGCGGAGTCGACTTTAAACGCGCGGTTGCGGGTCAGCGGATTGCCCAAACTCGGCGCCGCGGCAAGTACGCGGTCATTGAACTGGAATCGGGCGACGCGCTGGTCGTTAGCCTGCGAATGACCGGGCGTCTCGTCGTCGGCGCGGCGGCTGGTCCACCATACCCCGGGGCGCAGGTCGTCCTGCGCTTCACCGACGGCGCTCGGCTGCATTTTGCCGACGTGCGAACCTTCGGCCGGATGCAGTTCGTGAAGGCCGGAGAATCGTGGGGCGACCGCCTTGGGACGGAGCCGCTCTCGTCCGGCTTTACAGCAGAGGCCTTTATCGGTATGCTGGCGGGGCGGACGAGCCCGATCAAGACGTTCTTGCTCGATCAGCGCCGCATCGCCGGCGTGGGCAATATCTACGCTTGCGAGGCGCTGTGGAAGGCTCGGATTCGTCCGACCAGGCAAGCAGGGGCATTGACAAAGGCGGCCGCGCGCCGCTTACGTGAAGCGATCGTCGACGTATTACAGCGCGCGATCGAGATGCGCGGAACGAGCGTCGACGATTACGTGGATGCCGAAGGGCTCAAAGGTGGTTTTCAAAACAACCTTTCGGTCTACGGCAGGCACGGGCAAACGTGCCCGCGCTGCGGCACCGGCAGGATCGTGCGAACCGTCATCGGCGGGCGTGGAACCTGGTGGTGCCGGCGCTGTCAAAGATAAAAAATATATAAAGGTAGGAAATTCAAATCTCAACAACCGAACTCGCACCCATCAGTCAAGAAGAAGATCAACTCGCGTTCGAACAGCGACTGTACGAAGAGTCGCTCAAGGTCCTCGACGAGGGCCAAGTCCTTACGGGGACTATCGTCCAGAAAGATAAGGACGAAGTCCTCGTCGACGTCGGCGGAAAGTCCGAAGGCGTCCTCCCCTTCCGCGAGCTCTCTCTCGCAATCGATCCAAAACTCCTTAAGGTCGGCGACACCGTCGAGGTGATGGTTCACCGCATCGACGAGATGGACGGGACCCTCTTTCTCTCGGAGCGCCGCGCGCGTGCACTCAAGACGTGGGAGAAAGTCATCGAAGCGCACGAGCGCGACGAAGTAATCGAGGCAACCGTTACGCAGGTCGTAAAAGGAGGCGTGCTCGTCGACTTGGGCATGCGCGGATTCGTTCCGGCCTCTCAGATCCGCCGGCAGCCGGTCGGAAATCTCGACGAGCTCGTCGGACAGCATTTGCGTCTAAAAGTGATCGACCTCGATCACAAGCGTCATCGCGTCGTTCTCTCGCAGCGGCTCGTGCTCGAAGAAGAGTTGCAGGCAAAGAAGCAAGAGCTTCTCGACACGCTCGAAGTCGCGCAGATTCGCGAGGGCGTTGTCGTGCGGCTCGCCGATTTCGGCGCTTTCGTCGACCTCGGCGGAATCGACGGTTTGATTCACAACAGCGAGTTATCGTACGCGCGGATCAAACATCCGTCGGAGGTCGTGAAGATCGGCGACGTCGTGCAGGTCGAAATCATGAAGTTCGACCCGGACGCCAAAAAAGTGAGTCTGTCGCTCAAGCACGCGCTGCCGGATCCGTGGGACCAGT
>DATAQH010000007.1:0-9291 GCA_036264815.1 Candidatus Cybelea sp. | reverse complement strand
CGAGCGACCCTTGCGGCTCCCTGCTCTCGATCGTAAACCGTCCGACGGTTACGACCGGCGTATGCACGGTGCGAACCGGACACTTCGACGTAGAGAACGGCTATACGAACACGACGACCGCCGGCCTCGGGGGCGGCAGTGCGGCGAACTACCCGCAGTCGCTCGTTCGTATCGGAACCGCGGATCCGCACTTCGACATCGAACTTGGGCCGCCGAGCGCCGAAACCTCGTCGGTCGGAGCGCCTCGTATCGACGGGTCCAGTGACGTCAATCTCGGCGCAAAGTACGAGCTGGGGTACAGCTCAAAGGCCGATTGGGGCATCAACGGGGTGGTCACGTTCCCGACCGGAAGCCGCGCCTTTTCTGCCGGAAACGCGCAGTTCACCGGCAACCTCAACGGTGCGTATGCGCTGAACTCGGAGTTCGCGCTCGCCGGTACCCTTAGCTTCAACGCCTTTAGCGCGCTCAACGCGGGGGGCGCCGCGCAGTCCTATTTTTGCTTTCTGCCGAGCCTCGAGCTCAGCGCTGCCCTCCCCGGCGGCCCCTCGCAGATATCCGCCGAATACGCCTATTTTTCGTCCGCCGGGCCGAACGTAGGCGGCAAGAGCCTCGTAGACTTCGTCTACCAGCGTGACTTTGGCAGCCACGTTCAGTTCGACATCGAGTACGGTTTCTCGCCGACGGCCATCAACGGCCAAACGTCGCACTACGTAGGAGCGGGTCTCTCTTTCATGAACTAAAACGGCCTGGAGGAACGTGAATGAACGCCTCGGTCCCACAGGTCAATATCGGAAACACCGGTTTTATGCTTCTCTGCGCGAGCCTCGTCATGCTGATGACGCCGGGGCTCGCGTTTTTCTACGGGGGCCTCGTTCAGCGAAAAAACGTCTTGACGATCATGATGCAGAGCTTCATGTCGCTGGGCTGCACGACCGTCCTTTGGTTTGCCTTCGGATACTCAGAAAGCTTCGGGCCAGATTGGCACGGCCTCATCGGCAATCCCGCGACCTACGCGATGCTTCGCGGCGTCACCCTCCATACGATGTTCACCGGGAACGACGCGGGGATACCGCTCGTCGTTCACATCGCCTATCAGATGATGTTCGCGATCATTACTCCCGCGCTAATCACCGGCGCGTTCGCAAACCGAGTCACGTTCAAAGCGTATTTTTTGTTCCTGACCGGCTGGCTGATCTTCGTCTACTTCCCCTTCGTGCACATGCTGTGGAGCCCGGACGGCATCTTGGCGAAGTGGGGCTGTCTCGATTTCGCCGGCGGCATCGTGGTCCACGCCTCTGCCGGTTTCGCGGCCCTCGCCTCGGTGCTCTACGTGGGACGCCGCAGCGTCATCGACAACCGGCCGCACAACGTCCCCCTAATTGCACTAGGCACCGGCCTCCTCTGGTTCGGCTGGTACGGCTTCAATGCAGGCTCGGAGCTGCGCGTCGACTCGGTCACCGCCAGCGCCTTTCTCAATACCGATATCGCCGCCTCGTTCGCGGCTATCGCGTGGCTGCTCGTCGAGTGGGCCCGCGGACGGCAGCCGAAATTCATCGGCCTGCTCACCGGCGCGGTCGCCGGTTTGGCAACGATAACGCCCGCCGCCGGCTATGTCTCGCCGACGACGGCGGTCATCATCGGCATCGCGGCCGGCGTCGTCTGCTATTTTGCGGTGACATTGAAGAATCAACTCGGCTGGGACGACGCCTTGGACGTCTGGGGAGTTCACGGTGTCGGCGGCTTCTTGGGGATCTGCCTCCTCGGCGTCTTTGCGTCGACGCTTTGGAATCCCAACGGGGCCGACGGCCTACTCCGCGGCAACCCGTCCTTCTTCCTCAAGCAGGTCACCGCGGCCGCGGTTTGCAGCGCGTGGGCCTTCTGCTTCACCTACGCGATGCTCTGGCTGATCAATCTCGTGACGAGGGTGAAGGTCGACGAGACCGCTGAAGCACGCGGACTCGACGTCGAGCTGCACGGCGAGGAGGCCTATCCGCTCGGCGTGTGACGCAACGCCGCTCGCCGGACGACGCGATCGAGCGTGAGACCGCCGGCGAGCAAGGTCGCCAGTGCAACGGCGAACGTCGCGTCGACGATCGCTTCGCGAAATGGAACCGATGCGGGCAGGGCGAGCGCGAGCGCGAGAGAGAGGGCGCCGCGCATTCCCGCCACGCGAACCACGCTGCGCCATTGTGGCCTTACCGAACCGATCCGCAGCAGATCGGCGACCGCAAAGCGCGCGATCGCGACGCCCGCCAGGGCGGCGACGGTAAAGATCGGCGCTGCCGTGAGTCGGCTGATCTCCAAGGCTGCTCCCGCCAAAAAGAATACGGCCGCGTTTGCGCAGAGTGCAGCGAAGTCCCAGAACTGCTCGACCTCTCGGGCGATCGTCAACGTGATGGAGGAGCGCTCGTAATAGCGCAATGCGATCCCGAAAGCGATGGTCGCAAAGATCCCGGAGAGATGAAGATAGTCGGCGGCAAAGTACGCTCCATAGGCGCAGGAGAGCGTAGCCGCGATTTGAACTACCGCGCCGCCGGCGGCTCGCTGCAAGGCGCGCGCCACGACGAACGCAAGTGTGATCCCCAGCGCGACACCGCACGCTGCACCGGCGCTCGTTTGCAGTGCGACGAGTGCGATCGATCCCGCGCTCGCGGCACCCACTGCGATGCCGGCCAGCACGGCGCGGTACAACACGACGGCCACGGCATCGTTGAAGAGCGACTCGCACGCGACGATCGTCGCCAGGCTGCGGGGCACCGGCAATCGCGCAAAGACCGCGACGACCGCGAGCGGATCGGTCGCACTCAAGATCGCGCCGGTCAGCAGCGCGGGGCCCAGAGGTACGCGGACGATACAAAGCGCGCCCGCGACGATGCCGGCGGTCAGCAAAACGCCCGGCCCCGCAAGCATTGCGATTGCGAGCCACTGTCGACGCATTGCGCGGAAATTCAAGTTCCAGGCGGCCTCGAAGAGTAGAGCCGGCAAAAAGACGTACAGGGTCGCGTGGCCGAACGCATAGGCCAGACGGCCGGGCTGAATCAATCCGTAGATTACGCCCAGGGCAACGATCGCCAGAATCTGCCAAAGCTTCACGGCAGTCTAGATTCCGTGTCGAATCTAGTGGGTATGGGTGAAGTTCCCAACGCGCGTGAGCGTACGTATCCGCTCGATCGCGTGACGCATTCCCAGCGGCTCCGCCGGCCGGCCGACGGCTTCGAAGTAGACCGCGGGATCGATGTTGAGCGTGCGCGTCTGCACCATCCGAACCGGCGCCTCGCGGAGGAACGACTCCATCGCCGCGATCTCCTCGGCGTCGTCGGTAACGCCCGGATGGGTGAGCAAGTTCACGCTCACGCGCAACTCGCGCTCGATGGCTAAGCGGATCGTCGCGAACACGTCGTCGAGCGTGTAGCCCAACGGCCGGTAATACGCCGCGTAGACGCTCGGCCGAAACGAGTTCAAACTAATTCGAACGGCTTGCAATCCCGCGTCGATGCAACGCGCGAGAGCCGAGGGCGCGCTGCCGTTGGTGTTGAGATTGATCGTGCCGTTCGAGCGCTGCTTGCGAATGCGCTCGATCGCGCGAGCGATCGTGACCGAACGCAGCAGCGGCTCCCCCTCGCAGCCCTGTCCGAAGGAGACGATACCGTCGCCTACGCGCTCCAAATGATGGGTCGCCACGTCCGCCAGCTCGGCGGCCGCGACCTCATCGGCAATCCGCGCCTGGGGCGAAGGGACGCCCGCGGCGCCGTCTTGCTCCGAAATGCATCCGATGCAGCGCGCATTGCACTTCGGCGAAACCGGCAGCGCCGCTTCGCCTCGTTCGAGAAAGACGTTCTGCGCGGTAAAACACGCGTAGTCGCGCGAGCAGAGCGCGACCTGTGCCAGCACGCGGTTCTTCGGCTGCGCCTGAAGGCGGCGCTCGATCAGCCGCTCGAGCTCGCCGCGTTTGAAGCTGCGCGGCCGCCAGTCGTCGCTCTCGTCGGTCTTCATTGCCGCAACGTACGTTTGGTCGTCGACCGCGCACGCGAACGTATAGCCGAAGAGCGGCAAGGGCGGCGCGCCGCGCTGCGCGGCGTAGGCGGGAACCAGCAGACGCGTGTAGCCTGCCGGCAGCGCGACGGCGAACGCGCTGCGGCCGGCGATCGGGCCGATCGTCGTTAGCGGCGATCGCGCCGGGAGAAAGTATCGCCGGGCACCCGGCGGTTCGGCGATCAGCTCGTCGGGAAAGGGTTTGCGGACGAGGCCGCCGTCGGCGAGCGGCGTGTATTCGTAGTCGAACGAAATCCGGCCTTTTGCATCGCACGAGACGAGGCCGGTCTCCCCGGGCTCATGGCGCAATCTCATGCCCGACGTCGACTTCCGTATCGAAAACGCGAACGGCCGGACCCGTGAGATACGCCATCCCGCTGCCGTTCCACTCGACGACGAGGTGTCCGCCGGGAACGAGCAGCTCGACCGGCGAGGCCGCCATTCCGTTTCTGATCGCGACGGCTGCGCACGCGACCGCGCCCGTTCCGCAGGCCATCGTCAGACCGACACCCCGCTCCCAGTGGCGAACGCTCAGCACCCCTTCGTCGTTCGGCGCTGCGACGTGGACGTTCGTTCCGTTTGGAAAGGCCGGGTCGCGCTGCAGCTGGGGCCCGGCGATCTCGAGATCGAGCTCGTCGATGGCGTGGCGAAAGAAGACGACGTGCGGATTCCCGAGCTCGACGAACGATGCGCTTCCGAGTGACGCGAGGAAGACTTCATCGATTCGCGGGCGGCCCATCGACACGCGCACCGCGTACTCGTGGCCGCGCGAAAGGATCTGCGTCGGGATCAAACCTGCGTCCGTCTCGAAGGTTAGGCCCTCTCGCGCCTCGACCTCATCGAGCCAGCGTGCCGCGCAGCGGATGCCGTTGCCGCACATCTCGGCCTCGGTTCCATCCGCGTTAAAGATCCGCATCCGCGCATCGGCTAGGCCCGAGGACTCGATCGCGATCACGCCGTCCGCGCCGAGGCCGGCGTGGCGATCGCAGGCCCAACGCGCGAATGACGGCAGATTACCGTTTTTCTTCCTGCGGCGATCGACAACGACGAAGTCGTTCCGCGCGCCGTGCATCTTCGTAACCGCGATGCGCATCGCGTCTCAATTTGCACGCCACCTCAGTTTTTCCCGTACTATCGCCGCGAGCGACTCGGGCGCGCACCAGATCGTGGCCGGTTCTCGACGAAACCACGTGCGCTGGCGGCGCGCATATTGCCGCGTCGAACGTTCGAGCGAGGCGCGCAGCTCGTCGAGCGTGCTCCAGCCGCGCAGATACGCCAGCGCAGCCGGGTAGCCGACTGCATTGGCCGCCACCGCGGTCTCCCCGACGCGCTCTGCCTCGTCGACGAAACCGGCAGAAAGCATCCTCGCGGTGCGCTCCGCGATGCGCCGGTCGAGCTCCTCCAGCGGCACGTCGAGGAAAACGAGCGTCCACCGGTTTCCCTCACTCGCCAGTGTTTGCAGCTCGCCCCCTCGCGCCGCCGCGCGTCCGGCCAGCGCTACTTCGAGCGCCCGAAGCACCCGATACGTATCCCCCGGATGGACGGCAGCGGCGCGTTTAGGGTCGCGCCGCACGAGCCATTCGTAGAGAAATTCCGGCGGGTGCCGCAGCGCTTCACGCGCGAGGCGACCGCGCAGTACCTCGTCGTATTGCGGTGCCAGCACCACGCCGCCGCAGAGCGCGCGCAGGTAGAATCCGGTTCCCCCGCTGACGATTGCGCGTTTTCCGCGCCGCAGAATATCGCCAATCGCATCGCGCGCGTCCTGCGTGAATCGCGCCGCCGAATAGCGCTCGTGCGGATCGAGAAAGCCGACGAGATGATGCGGCACCTCGGCCATCTGCGCCGCAGAGGGCGCTGCCGTGCCGATCGGCATCCCTCGATAGATTTGGCGAGAATCGGCACCGACGATCTCCGCGTTAAACTCCCGCGCGAGTTTGACGGCGATCTCGCTCTTTCCGCTCGCCGTCGCACCGGTGAGAATCAGAATGCCGTCAGGCACGCTTGAACATGCGGGCGAGCTCGTCGGGTCCCAAGCGCACCATCGTCGGGCGTCCGTGCGGACAGTGCATGGGATTCGCGCTCTCCTGCAGGCGCTCGACGAGCACTTTCATCTCTGCCGGCTCAAGCCGTTCTCCAGCGACCGTTACGCTGTGGCACGCCAGCGATGCCCAGACGCGCTCTCGCACGTCGCGCTGCTTGGGCTCCGCGCTGAGGTCGTCGAGGAATCCGGCAAGATCGAAGACCCGCGACGTGTAGCCGCGCGGCGTCGCGACGATGCGGTACGTGCGTTCGCCGAAGGCCTCGATCTCCAGACCGCCCTCGTGCAGCGCTTCCAGAACGCGGTCGAGCGCGGCGCTCTGCACCGGATCCAGTTCGACGATCTGCGGCACGAGCAGCGGCTGATTACCGCGGCGCTCCGCAGCCGCAGCGACGATCGCTTCGTAAGCGATGCGCTCGTGCGCGGCGTGCTGGTCGACCAACAGCAGACTCTCACCGTCGCTACAGAGGATGAAGGTGCGATGGAGCTGTGCGAGTACGGCGAGTCCGCTTCCGCCGCCGGGCTCGCCGCCGTCGAACGGCTCGGCAAACAACGAAATCCCCGCGCCCGAAAGACCCGCATTCGCGAAGCCGCCGTCCGGCAAACGCGCGGTCTGCTCTGCGAAACGCTCCCGGGCGTGCTCGCGCAACGTCGCGCCGATGGCACGCCGCGCGGCATCGAAGACTTGAGGGGCATAGCGCAGCCGAATGTCGGCTTTGGCCGGATGCACGTTGGGGTCGACGTGATCCGGCGGAAGGTCGAGGAAGAGCACGCCGTACGGATGTCGCCCGATCATCGTGAAAGTGCTGTAGCCGCTCGTCCACGCGCCGGCGACCGGCGCGCTGCGCACCAGCCGTCCGTTGACGAAGAGCAGCTGCATCTTTCGGTCCGGGCGGTCGTTCCCCGGAGCGCTGACGAAGCCGCGCAGCGAGCCGTCGAGCATCCGCGCCGATTCGGCACGCAACGGCAGCAGCGTCTTCGCCGCCTGCGCTCCGAAGACCATAGCGAGCCGCTCGAGCGGGTCCTCGCTCGCCGGCATCACCCAGGTGTCTTTCCCGTCGTGTCGCAGCGTGAAGGTCGTCTGCGGGTAGGCCAGTGCGAAGCTCGAGAGCCACGACGAGATGCGGTTGAACTCGCTGCTCGGGCTGCGAAGATATTCGCGCCGGACCGGAACGCGCTCGAAGAGCGCCCGCGCGCGCACCCGGGTGCCGGCCGGTGCGGCCGCCGGCTCGACCGGTCCAACCCGCTCGCCCGCCGCCTCGACCCGCGCGCCGATCGGTGCGTCGCGTTCGCGTGAGAGCGCCTCGAGCTCCGAGACCGCGGCGATCGAGGCCAAGCCCTCGCCGCGAAATCCCAGCGTCGCGATGGATTCCAATTCCGTTGCGGCACGCAGCTTGCTTGTTGCGTGGCGAGCAATTGCGAGCGGCAACTGATCCGCGGCGATTCCCAAGCCGTCGTCGGCGACTTCGATGAGATCGAGGCCGCCGCGCTCGATATTGACGAGTATGCGCGACGCTTCCGCGTCGATCGCGTTCTCGACGAGCTCCTTGACGACCGACGCCGGGCGCTCGATGATCTCGCCCGCCGCAATTTGACCGATCGTCAGCGAATCGAGCTCGCGTATCGTTGCCACGCCCCGAGTTTCGCGTCGGGAGCGCCGCACTCATGGGTTGACAAAGGGCAGGTCGCGAGTATCCTGGTTAAGGATTCCTCGTTAGGTGAGGCGTCTGCACGAAGAGATGCCGCTGCCCGGAAAGGTCGAGAGACCCCAACGGGTAACCAGATCCCGCCGAATCAAGGCGGAATCTAATGCGGCCGTCTTTCGACAAGCTCAAGCGGACACGCTCGGAATGAAAAATCCGGGGTGACGACGCGGTCGAAGGTCTAGGTTGTGCAGTGCTAAAGCTCGACACTGAGGGAGATTGCGCGGCCCGTCCGCGTGAGGTTTCTCGAACTGTCGGCCTGCGAGGAGCAGCGGCAGTTTTTTTTATTTTGGAAAGGGGGTGAAGCCTCGCCATGGACGACGGACCGAGTAATCGACCTCGCCGGCGGCTCCGAAGGAGCCGTCTGCTTAACGCTGTGTCCGCTCGTCCGGCGCAGCAGGCATGAGCTAAAAAGGAGGAACGACTTATGAGAAAACTACCGACGGTTCTGCGTTTCCGGCGGTCGCCGGCCGAGTGAACCCCTCACCTGCTCGCGACCGTACCGCGGCCGCGCCCGCTCGCCGCCCGACGCTGTGGCGAACGTTGATCATGTTTTTCTCCGTCGTCGGGCCGGGTTTGATCACGGCCAATGCTGACAACGACGTCGGCGGCATCTTCACCTACTCGTCGGCGGGCGCGCAGTTCGGCTACTCGTTGCTCTGGCTGCTCGTACCGGTGACCATCGCGCTCGTCGTCGTCCAGGAGATGTGCGCGCGCATGGGCGCCGTAACCGGCAAGGGCCTCGCCGATCTGATCCGCGAGAACTTCGGTGTTAAGGTAACCTTTTGGTGCCTGCTGCTGTTCGTGCTCGGCGACGTCGGCAACACGGCCGCCGAGTTTGCCGGCGTTGCGTCCTCCGCGCCAATCCTCGGGGGCTACCTCCACATCGTCAATGGCGAGGCATTCAAAATCGCGCTGGTCGCCGGCGCCGCGATCTTCGTTTTTCTCACCGTGACGCGCGGCTCGGCCAAGGTGATCGAACGCGTCTTCTTCGCCTTCTGCTTCGTCTACGTCGCGTATATCGTTAGCGCATTTGCCGTTCATCCGAACTGGGGCGACGTCCTCCATCAAAGCGTTTTTCCGCACTTCACGCCTTCGAAAGCCTATCTGCTGATGATCATCGCGATCATCGGCACGACGATCTCACCCTGGATGCAGTTCTACATTCAAGCGGCCGTCGTCGATAAGGGCGTACGCGAGGATGATTACGCCTACTCGCGCCTCGACGTCGTCGTCGGGGGGATCTGGACCGACGTCATTGCCTACTTCATCATCGTCTCGTGCGCTGCGACGATCTTCGTCCACAATCTGCACGCGGCCCATCCGCTTGCGATCAATGACGTTGGCGACGTCGCCGTCGCCCTAACCCCACTCGCCGGCAAATTCGCCGCACTGCTCTTCGCCCTCGGCTTGCTCAATGCGGCCGTCTTCACGGCCTCGATCCTTCCGCTATCGACCGCCTATTACGTCTGCGAGGCGTTCGGCTTCGAGCGCGGAGTCGACCACCGCTTCTCTGAG
>DATAQH010000395.1:0-3235 GCA_036264815.1 Candidatus Cybelea sp. | reverse complement strand
ACATAACTTACGGCTTTTACGAATCGGGGCACATGGTCTATCTCCAGCAGGCCGCGCTTGCGCGCTTTCACGACGACCTAGAACGCTGGTACGCCGGAGCACTGCAAAATGTTTAGCCTTGCCGTAATCCTTGCAGCGGCGGTCGCCGTGCCGCCGACTCCAGGGCCGAACGCGCCGGTGCCCGACGCGGTGACCAAACACACGATAACGCTTAGCGGAAAGATCTATCCGTATACGGCGCGTGCCGGTACGATCGCGCTGGAGAACGATAAAAACGAGACGACCGCCTCGATCTTCTACACCGCGTTTACCGCCGATGGCGCCGATCCGCACGCGCGGCCGGTAACCTTTCTCTATAACGGCGGCCCGGGCAGTTCGACGATTTGGCTGCGGATGGGATCGTTCGGACCGGTCAGGGTCTCGGTCGGCGACGGCGTCCCGACGCCGAACGCTCCGTTCGGTTTGAATAGCAATCCCTACTCGCTGCTCGATCGCACGGATCTCGTCTTCATCGACGCACCGGGGACCGGATTCAGCCGCGTCCTCGGCGCGGGAACGCCGAAGGAATTCTATGGCGTCGATCCCGACGTGCAGGCGTTCGCGCAGTTCGTCTCCCGATATCTTTCGACGTTTGGCCGCTGGAACTCGCCGAAGTTTCTCTTTGGCGAATCCTACGGCACCCCGCGTTCGGCAATGCTCGTCAACGCGCTCCAGAAGAAGGGTGTCGGCATCAACGGCGTCGTGCTCCTCTCGTCGGTTCTCGACTTCGGTCTCGCGTGGGACGTAAATTTCACTCCAACGGCGATCGGCGGCGGCGACTGGGCGTTCCCGCTCTACCTGCCAACCGAAGCCGCCTCGGCTTGGTATCATCACGCGTTGCCCGGCCCCCAGACGACGCTGGGCGATCTGCTGCCGAAGGTCGAGGCGTTCGCGATGAACGAGTACCTCAACGCACTCGCTCAGGGAGCGAATCTCTCGCCCGGGACGTACAACGACGTCGTCGCGAAGCTGCACGAATACACCGGGCTCCCCGAACGCTACATCCGCGATTCGAACCTGCGGATTCCGTATTATCGCTTCGCAACCGAGCTCTTCCGTAACAACGGCGTCATGCTCGGACGCTACGACGCTCGGTACACGAGCTATATGCTCGACCGGCTCCAGGAACGACCCGATTTCGACGCCGTCGATTCGGCGATCGACGCGGCCTTCGTCGCGACCGGCAACACCTACGTGCGCGACGTTCTCGGTTACCACACGACGGCGGTTTATCAACCGACGATCAACGTGTTCCGGCAGTGGGACTGGAAGCACAACGGCTCCCTCCCGACCAATACCGCACAGGATTTGGCTGCGGCGATGGTCTTCAATCCGAATCTGCGAGTCTTTTCCGCGAACGGTTACTACGACTTTGCGACGCCGTTTTACGCGACGGTCTATACCCTCAATCACCTACAGCTCTCGCCGGACCTGCAGTCTCACATAAGCTACGGCTTCTACGAATCCGGCCATATGGTGTATCTGCACACGCCCGCGCTCTCGCAGTTCCACGACGACCTGGAGCGCTGGTACTCGCAGACGCTCCAAGCCGGCCGGTAGTGTAGCCGGTTACTTCGAGATCGCCTCGAGCTTTGCGAGGGTCTCTTTGTAGATCGCCAAGAGCCGGTCGTAGCCGGTGCGCATGTCGGGCGTCGGCGCGGCGTCGGCGCTTTCGACGGAGCTTTCGAGATAGTCGAGCTGATTCTCCAAAAAGAGAAAGCTCGTGACGTCGTGCGAGTAGACTCCCATCGAATCGTCGGGATTCGATGGAAGCGCCTGGCCCGCGATTTCGCTGCGGATCGCGCGACCGCGCTCCGGCGGGGCTTGTTTGGCGAGCTCCTCGGCCTTCGCGCGCGACTGCGCGACCTCGCCCCGCAGCGCTTGGACGCGGCGCGCCAAGGCGTACTGCGCGGTTAGATCCGCGTCGCTTGCGGCGATGCGCGGGTCGCGCTCGATGCGCGCTTCGCGCGTATAGACTGCTCCGTCGACGCGCAAGCGCACCGTATAGTTTCCCGGCGGGAGCAGCGGACCGTCGGAGTCGTCCTGGTGAAAGTCCCAAACGAAGCGATGCGCTCCGGCACCCGACTCGGGAATGGGGTGGCGTTCGATCCAGTGCGTCGTATACGGAACCGATTGCGGGTCGACCGCTTTGGGCGGCTGCGAACTCGACCAATGCGCGACGACGCTGCCGTCGCCGGCGAGAATCTCGATGACTACCGGACCGCGCGCTTCGTGCGGCAGATAGTAGTCGATGTAGAGTCCGGTCGGCGCGTTGTCGACCTGCGGCTCGTCAAGCGGCAGCGGCGTCCCCTCTTGATTACCGGGGCGGATGCGCAGCGCGGCCGCCGGCGCGAAGAGATAGGCCCGGTCGCGACCCGCTTGCGCGAGTTGCCGCAGCGGTGCGATATCGTCCATCACCCAAAACGCTCGGCCATGCGTCGCAAGCACGAGGTCGTTGCCGTGCACGGCGATATCGCGGATCGAAGTTACCGGAAGATTGAGCTGCAGCGGCTGCCAGTTCGCTCCGTCGTCGAACGAGACGTATACGCCGCGTTCGGTCCCGGCGTAGAGGAGTCCGGCTCGGACCGGATCCTCGCGAACGGCGTTGACGAACGATCCCGCCGGAATGCCGTTCGAGATGGAAGCCCACGTTGCGCCGCCGTTGCCCGTGCGATAGATGTACGGCTTGTAGTCGTCGAGGCGATGCCGGTCGATCGCGGCGTATGCCACGGCCGGGTCGTGATGAGAGGCCTCGACGGTTCCCACCTTGCTCCAGGCCGTCAGTTCGGGCGGCGTGACGTTATGCCACGTGCGCGCGCCATCACGCGTGACCCAGATGTAACCGTCGTCCGTGCCGGCCCAGATGACGTCCGCGCGCAGCGGCGAGGGCGCGATCGAATAGACGACGCCGTGACGTCGCACGTTGTTATCGTCGGCGAGCGTCGGCGCGTCGAGATTCGCCGGCGTCCCTTCGTCGGCGCGCGAGAGATCGGGGCTGACGATCTTCCACGTTTCTCCGCCGTCGCGCGAACGAAAGATATTTTGGTGAGCGAAGTACAGCGACGTGCGATCGACCGGTGAGAATGCCAGCGGCAGCGTCCAGGTATTGCGCCACGTCGTCTGCGGATGCGACAGCGCCGGATCGACGTTCTGCTCCCAGCCGGTCGCGGGTATCTCGCGCGTTACCGTCGGGCCG
>DATAQH010000380.1:0-2554 GCA_036264815.1 Candidatus Cybelea sp. | reverse complement strand
ATCTTGGCGATCGTCTACCTTATATTCGCGCTCACCCTGGTTCCGGATATCCTCGCCCACCCGGGTATCTACGCCACGTGGGGCGATGTCTTCTACGGGCTCGCTCTCGTCGCCGGTGCCGTTGTTGCGTACGGGCTGACGGCGCTGCCGGTCTCTCCGGCGAAAACCGCCGGCAACGCGGCAGTGATGCTCTTCGGATTGTGCAACATCTCGTTCGCGATCGAACAGGTGGAATTTCTCGCTCGAACGATTAGCCTGGTGCCAAAATGGGTGCCGCCGAGCGGTGAGTTTTGGTCGATCCTAACGGCGGTCGCCTTCGGCTTAGCGGGTGTCTCGCTGCTGATCGGCTACAAGTCGCGGCTCGCCGCGCAGCTGCTAACGTTGATGCTCGTGATTTTCGGGGTCGCGATATGGATTCCGATGATGATTGCCGATCCAAAAACTCTCTCAAACTGGAGCGAAGGGATCGAAACCTTTGCCATCGCCGGAGCCGCATGGGTTATCGCCGACTATATCGCTCGCCGCGCGGAACTCCATTAAAACTAGCGCGCCCCGGGCCTAGGGGTTGGAAATGCGCCGATGATCTCCCGGCGACGAACCGGTAACGCGCTTAAACGTGCGCGTCATGTGGCTCTGATCGGCAAATCCCGCGTGCGCGGCAATCTCCGCGAGCGGTTCGTTGGACTCGGCGAGCTGGCGGGCGACGTACTGCACCCGCGCCCCGATCGCTGCATCCGAGATCGTGTGGCCGCGAAAACGGCGAAAGACACGACAGAGATGCGTCGGGTGCACGCGCAGAGCTGCGGCTAGTTGCCGCAGGTCGGGGAGTCCGGGGAAACCTTCACGGATGGCAGCGTCTGCTTGCGCGAGCCACGCGGGCTCGAGCAGCTCTTCGGGAGAGCGCGGGGCGACTTGGGCGCAAAGCTCGTAGATCAGGGCTTCGATGCTGGATTCGCCGGCATCGGTGCGAGCCAAAAACTCACGATAGAGGCGCAGCACGAGCCAGACCGGATCGCCGCCGGCCAGCTCGAACACGTGAGCCCGCGCTCCCCCAAGTTCTGCTATGACCGTTTCCCAGCGCGGCAGCAGATCGACGGCAAAAAACCGGGAGGGCCCGAGCATCCGATCCTGGTGCGGCGTTCGTCGGGTGTGAAAGACCAACGTGTACGGCTCGTACCGCAGGTCGAAGCCCTCACCACGTTCCTCGTACGCGCCCTCCAGCAGCAAGCTGAAGTAGGAGGCCTCGTGTTGATGCTCGTCAACGGATTTTGCGGCCGAGTGACGCACCTCGGTCAGCAGTACGCTCGCTACCTCCCACGTGCTGCTTTCGCCGGTGTAATAACCGGCTGGGAAGCTACGCAACGATAAAGGCGGCCGGCGCAGAGGCGAAGATTTGCTCGTGTGCGGGCATGCAGAAGCGATAGGACTTTCCGCGATACGATAGCAGCGGCGAGTTCTTCGGATCGATTTCCATCCAGCAGACCGCGCAAATCGCATAGCCCGGTTGGGGTGCCGGCGGTTTATGGTAAGCCGCGTTCTCGCCGTCGAGCCAATGGTCGCTTTGATATTCCATGTCGTACGCAGTTTGCCGCGCTTGCGCCTTCCCATAGTATCGCGCCACGACGTGCAGCGCGAGGTCGATCCCGGCGGAAAGGCCCGCGGATGTGGCGATGCGCCCGCCGTCGACGAAGCGAACGCCGCGCACGACCGTCACCTTCGGGTAGGCTAGGGGAAGTGTTCCAAACGCGCTATGGTGCGTCGTCGCCGTGCGGCCGTCGAGTAGGCCGGCCTCCGCCAACACGACCGCCCCCGTGCACACGGACATAATGAGGTCGGCGGAATGCGCAGCCGCGACCAGCCAGCGTTTCACCGCGGTCGTGGGAGCCGCTTGCGCTGGAACGACGACGACGTTGGGCGCCGGCGCGCCGGCAAGAGCGTACTCCGGGACGAAGCGCGCCCCGCCGCTGAATCTTATGGGGGCGGTCGTTTCGGCTACAGTGTAGAGGTTGAAGGCCGGCTTCGGGCGTCCGACGACGTCTACGTCGTGGAAGACTTCCCACGGTCCGGCGAAGTCGATCATCACCGCGCCGTCGGAAAGCAAGAAGGCTACGTTGACGCCGTCGGCGGCCGGTACCAGCGGTGCGATCGGTGCATCGCTGCGCGCCGGGGCGGCGCGTGCGGTCGACGGCAGCGCAGCCGCGACGAATCCAAGCGTAGCGGTCTGTCGTAAGAGGTCCGCGCGTTTCATACGACCGATTGTAGCGCGGGCCGGGTCCGGAGTCTTGTACACGATTAGCGCGCCGCAGTATAGAGGTGGGCAGGCGGAAGCGGTCCCTCGCCGTAGCGGTGCAGTAATGAGAGCGCTGGTTTTGTTGGTCGCGGCGCTGCTGGCCTCGTACCCGGAAGCCGTCGCGCCGTCGGGCGGGGCGCCAAGCGGCACAACCAAGCCGCGGGCGATGGTAGCAACCGCACAGCGCCTGGCAACGCAGGTCGGCGTCGAGGTGCTGCGCGGCGGCGGCAACGCAGTCGACGCGGCAGTCGCCGTTGGCTATGC
>DATAQH010000345.1:0-4840 GCA_036264815.1 Candidatus Cybelea sp. | reverse complement strand
AAGGCGCTCACGGTGAAGCAATCGCTGGGAGAGATGCTCGACCAAATGCAGTAGAGCACGGCCGCAGAAGAGGACGTTCACATGAACCCGACAGCGCGCACCTACAACCAGCTCCACGTTCCACGGACGTACGCATCCGGCCGTCGCCGGTTCAGCGTCTACTGGGCTTGGAGTTACCCTTGGGAAGCCAACGCCGACATTTCGGAGCTCGACAATCGCTTCTCGACGATAACCGAAGTTCGTCGCGTCGCGTGGCCCGTCTACGAAACCGAAGGCTATTCGCGCCGGATGTTCCTCCAGGGGATCTCCGGAACGCTGGAGCTCTTCCATCTCTCACTTCTGAGCTTCCAAGAGTTGGTCGGCGAAGCCACGGGGCATCCGGTCGCCGTGTATCAGCGCGTCGACCAGGCCGGCCAGAAGGCGCCAATCGACGAGCGAATTCTCGCCGACACCGACACGCTGATGGTCTTCGGCCTGGATCACATGGTGACCGAGCAGGAGGCCGCACCGGAAGAAATCGCCGCGATCAAAGAATTTCTAAAGCGCGAAGGCACGTGTTTGATCCTCGGGCCGCACCACGATGTCGGCGTTTCCGACGATCCAAACGTGCGCAACATGGAATACTACCACCACGGCGATCCCCTCGTGCCGCGCCAGCAGCGTTTCGGTACGTACACGCGGTCGCTCTTGCGCGGTCTCGACGTTCCGGTTGAAAACCGCTGGGGCTTACGTCCTGCGACGCTGCCGGGCACAACGCAAATGGTGGAGCTTTCCAAGGTCAGCGACTTGGACAAACGCGGTTGGCTCGAGAACGTCAAGTCCTTCGTCTTTCACATGCATCTGCCGCACTATGCCCTGACCGACGAGAACGCGACGAACATCCACGTACTGGCACGCCAGCCGGTCGATCTCTCCAAGCCGCATCCCTTTACGGAGGCCGGCAATCGTGAGTTCAACATGTTCCTGTGGATGCCACCCGCCGGCGACCGGGCCGGCGACATACTTCTCGCCGACTCTACGATCTTCACGACGCTCTTCGGCGGCGACGAGAGCCTCCAGCACTTCTGGCGCAATCTGGCGACGAAGTGACCTCGCCGAACCTCGAGCTTCACGACATTCAGAGCGGCGCGTTACGGCCTCGTCCAACGCCCTTCCACGCGACCTACATTGTCGTGCGCATCGACGATCGCGACGCCGGCCGAGAGCTGATGCGGCGTTTGAGCGAGGTGGTTTCGTCGGCGGCACGGCCCGAGGGCCGGCCCGAAGATACGTGGGTGAGCGCCTCGCTCACCTTTGCGGGACTGAAAGCGCTCGGCGTTCCGCAGGTGTCGTTGGAGAGCTTCTCGCCTCAGTTCCAACAAGGAATGGCGGCGCGCGCCCATATGCTCGGGGATATCGGCGAGAGTGCCCCCGCGCACTGGGAGAAGCCGCTTGGATCGAACGACGTCCACGTCGTCATCACGGCGATCTCGAAGGACATGCCCCATCTGGAGGCGGCGCTCGGGAGAGCGAAGGCGGCGCTCGCCGGTCTAAAAATCTCAGCAATCTGGCGACAAGACTGTCACGTTTTGCCCGACGAGACGGAACCATTTGGCTTTAAAGACGGGATCAGCCATCCGGCGATCGAGGGTAGCGGCATTTCCGGAACCAATCCACACGAAGTTCCACTGCGAGCCGGCGAGTTCGTCCTGGGATATCCCGACGAAATGGGCGAGACTCCGCTCATTCCGCGACCCGACGTTTTGGGCCGCAACGGAAGTTATGTGGCGTTCCGTAAGCTGCACCAGCGCGTTGCGGAATTTCGGCGCTACCTGCGTGCAAATGCGTCGTCGCCGCAAGACGAAGGACTGCTGGCCGCAAAGATGATGGGCCGCTGGCGTAGCGGAACTCCGCTGGCGCTCTCGGCCGTCTCGGACGCTCCGGCGATTGGCGCCGACCCCAAGCGCAACAACGATTTCCTCTTCCAAGCCGACGACCCGATCGGTTATAAAACCCCGTTGGGGTCTCACATTCGCCGCATGAATCCGCGCGACGCGCAGGTCGCCGGCGTGCCTCGCATCCATCGAATGATTCGCCGGGGAACCGCCTACGGACCACCGTTACCGCCCGGCGTCTTAGAGGACGACGGTGCCGAGCGCGGGTTGATGTTCGCCTTCGTCGGCGCGCACTTGGGACGACAATTCGAGTTCGTTCAAAGCGAATGGACGAACACGGGCACGTTTTTCGGTGGAGCCGCGGAACGCGACCCGGTCTCCGGCGCCGGTGACGGAACGGGAACCTTTTCCATTCCGCGAAGGCCGATTCGGCGGCAGCTCGTGGGGCTGCCCAGGTTCGTCGTCACGCGCGGTGGAGAGTATTGCTTTATGCCGAGCCTAAGTGCGCTCCGCTGGCTTTCGGAGCTGCCAACCTAACCGCTTTTCCTGGAGAAGTGCCCTATTTCAAGATGTTGATGGTGCGCGCCGCGACGATCGCTATGGTAATCAACGCGATCGTACTTTGCACGACCATGAGCAGCTTCGCGCGGGGAGTGAACGGCATCGCCTCGGTTGGACTAAAGGCCGTCGAGGTGGTAAAACCCAAGAACAGGTAGTCGACCATGCTGGGCTGCCAGTTTTTTGGGGCGTATTCGTCGTCATCCATCGCTGGAAAGACGAAGTCCGGGTGTTTTTTCAATCGATTGATCCGGGCGTCGGGGCCTCCTCCATCGATCAGCCAGTAGAGCAACGTGAAGATGAGAACGTTGCCGCACCAAATGCCGATCGAGGTGTAAAAGAGCCGGACCGGATCGAGCTTGCCGGGGTTCTTGACCAGGTCGTAGGCGGCGACCAGCAGGTTGCAGAGGTTAAGAACGAGCGCCATCCCAACGGCGAGAAACTCGGCCCCTCGCTCGACCGACTCCCCGGTACCCCCCAAATTGATCAGCCCCCCGACCAGTATCGGGATAACGATAAAGCCCAAGCCCACATATGCGACCCAGTTCGGGAGGATGTGATAGCGCTCGGGAAGCACCGCAATGAGCGCGACGATCGAGATCACGATGACGATCGCTTCGAGGCGCGAGGCCGTGCGGCGGCTTAACGGCATCGGCAGCTCGTTACCGCGCCTGCGAGGGAAGAGCCCACGCGTTCATGCTGCCTTGCACGGCCTGCAGCGGCGCCAGATTTACGCGAATGATTCCGCGCTGGGGCCGATCGAGGTCGAGAACCAGACCGAAGACCAGCGCCACCATCGCAGCAAATATGGCCTTGAAAACGAGCGCGCGCTTTCCTTCGCGTCCGAAGCCGTAGCCCAGCATCGCCGACGCGATGAAGGCAATGAGCAGCAGCCATAAGATGACGACGTCGGGAATGTGCGTGCTCAGAACGGCTCGTTCCTCAGTGCTGAGGTTGAGCGCGTCGTTAAGCGAAGCTACGAACAACGGGGTCGCCGTCGCACGCGGATCTTGAAGCGAGCCTCGCGCTGCGAGAGCCCATAGTGCCCGCCCGATCGCCGCGGATCTGGCATCCGCGCTCGCGCGTTGCTCGGGATTCACATCGGCGCGCGCGAAAGAGAGGCGTTCGGCAACGTATTCGCGTAGGCCGGCGCGCACTACCAGCGCGCTCTTGGGGTCGAGCAGGCCGCCCCGCAAGTACGTCGTGGCGATTGCATTGGCCTCACGCAACAGGGTCGCGCGCCGAGCGTCATATCTGCCGAGCGCCATTGCGAACGAGAAACCTAACAGGAGCGCCAGGAGTGTAAATGCGGTCGTCTGCAACACGCCCGACGGATCGTGCCCATGGAGAACGGGCCCCCTTCGCCGGCCAAGCTGGAAGCCCGCCTCGCTCATCGCGAAGATCAGCAATCCCGACGTGAGCATGATCGCCCACGTCGGGATGGGATCGAGAACGTTCGTCACTCCCTGAAAAGCGCTAGCCTCAGAGCGAGCGCTGGCCGACGACGCGGCCGGTCGGCGTTCCCATGCCGCTGCTGTTCTTCCACCACACACCGTTGAAGCTGTTGTTGTCGTTGTTGAACCAGAACGAGAAGACGCCCGATGTGCCGCTCATATTAAACGTCGCCCTAACTTTGCGTGGATCGCTGGGCGTCACTTTTCCATTGAGCGTCACCCCGCCCGAGAGACAGACGACGGAAGGACCGGACTGCTTGCAGGCCATCTTGCCGAGGAAGGCGCTTGGGCCGCCCGCGCCGACAACGTTCCAAGTTCCCGCCGCCGACAACGGCGAGGGCGGCAGCACTTTGTTGCCGACGAACGAGCCGTTTGAGGGGCGTCCGTTGTAACCCCACGTACCGTTTAAGCTGTGCCCGTTGGGCGAGACGTAGACCGTCAGCCAGCCGGCGCCGCCTGGCCCGTGCCATTTGCCGTTAAGCTGCGTGTCGTTGACAAACTCCCCCGTATACCCGGTGCCGTTGGGGTTTTTACCGACGATGCCGGAGCCGGATTGTGAAAGGGTGATGGTTGCGGTCGTCGTGCCGTTGACGCCGGTTTGTTCGACCTTCCACGTGCCCGTGAGACTCGGCGGACTCGCCCAGGCAGCGAGAATGCAGCCGCCCGCAAGTGCGACCGTAAAGATAGACGAGATAGCAAGACGCTTCATTAATTCGATGTTCCTTTCGATCGGGTAGAGTGCGATTTCATTTTTTCGAGCTTCGCCAACGCGGGGGTACTAATGAGCTTCAACCCCTGCGCCGCGTTGTAGCCGTGAATTTCCTTCACGTCCAGCTTGCGCATGAATTCGATCGTGTCGGCGGTGATGACTTGGCCGGGAACCATGATCGGGAACCCGGGTGGATACGGGATCACGAAGTTTGCCGATACGAGCGGCGGGCCGTCCTTCAGCCG
>DATAQH010000310.1:0-5702 GCA_036264815.1 Candidatus Cybelea sp. | reverse complement strand
CACGACGGGCGCCGAGAAGGTGCTGTACAGCTTCCAGGGAGGCCGCTTCGATGGTGCGACTCCTTATGCGGACTTGATCGATGTGAAGGGTACGCTAATCGGCACGACCGATCAGGGCAGCGTGCATGAATATGGAACGGTTTACCAGGTGAGTACCTCCGGCTCAGAAAGGTTGCTGCACCGTTTCAGTGGCGGCTCCGAGGGATCACACCCTTGGGCGGGCTTGGTCAACGTAAAGGGCACACTTTACGGTACCACCTACGTTGGCGGTTCGGGATGCTCCGGCGGAGGCTGTGGAACCGTCTTTGCGGTGAAACCATAACGATCGCGCAGCGGGCCTTCACCGCCTTATTTTGAAGACCGTTCCGCGGCAGCAGCTGTTGGAATCGAAGGTTTTATGGCGCCTCAATCGGGACGAACGGTCGCGGCTTTTGAGAAAAGTTGAAGCAATCTCCGGCCGGTGAACGAGCGCGGCTGTCGGCTTCCGTGAGTTGGGGGAGGCCGTAAAGGTCTTCTGCGAAGCGGAGAATGCTGGTGGTCTCGTACTGCACGTGCGAAACATGGCTCGGCTTGGTGTAGGGCGAAATCACCAGCAACGGCACGCGGAAACCGAGTCCCTCGCGACCCAGCAGCGGCGGCCGCACGTGATCGGCCCAACCGCCGTAGCCGCTCCAGATGACGAAGATTGCGGTCGAGTCCCAGAACCGGCTCTCGCCGACGGCGTTCACAACCGAAGCGACCCAGGCGGGTCCGGTCGCTGAACGGGAGCCCGAACGATCCGAGTCACGAAGCTCCGGGGTTACCCATGTCACCGCGCTCAGTTGGCCGTTCGCAACGTCTGTCAAAAAGCGCGTCGGCGGAGAGGTGCCGGCCGAAGAGCCTCGGATCCACCCGAATGCGTCCCACGTCGGCTCCGATGCGCCTGCGGCGTAGTAGGCCCACGTCAGGCCGGCTGCGGTCAGCTCGGTCGCGAGCGTTTTGAAGGTATCGCACGCCGGCTGCGGCGGACCCTTGAATTGCCGAACTTTGGCGCGATAAACGCAACCGTCGGGCGGCGTTCTCCCAAACGGCTGGTCCACACCATCTGACTGCGCAGCGATATCGTATTGGTGCGACTCGAACGTTGGGTTCCCCGTCGAGGAGAACATTCGATCGCCCAGTACGTAGCTCGCCGCAATGGCGCGGTACGGCTTCGTCTCACCCGGCGGCACCGTACGGTACTCGGGGCGTGTATAGCCGGGACAGTCGGTCCGCTCATGCGAGAAATCACCGGTCTTTCTCGCGCGTTCGAAATCCTGGAACGTATCGGAGAGCGTGCAATTCGCCTCGAGCGAAATCGCCTTTGACCGAGGCGAGCATTTCACTGCGTCCGCGCCGGAATAGCCGCAGAAAAGATTGTCAAAGCTGCGCTGTTCCTGGACGACGAAAACGATGTGCGTGATCTTCTGGCTGCCGGCACCGGTGAGCGCACGCGACGGCACGCCGCTAGCCGAGTACGGCATCGCAACCGGCGCGCCGGTGGGCGGCATGTCGTCCTGAGCCTGTCGAGGGACGCCGCAGGCCGCAAGCACTGCTGCGGCGATGCTGAGGCTTAGCGCGTAGGGGATAACTTTCCGACGGTTCATGTTTCTGCTCCTCACTTCACGGCAGCAGGGGTGGCGAGTAGGCTAATCCCTCCGGCGAATAGAGATCTTTACTGATTTGTCGCTTGGACGGCGTAAGAGAACCGGGTGCGAATTCAGCGATCGAGCTGCTGCCATCGTTAGTAACATAGAGCCAGCCTTGCGCGTTGACCGTCACGTCCACGGGGTCGTCAAGCCCTTGCGTAATCGTCTGGTACGGCTCGCCGGCGCCGAATTTAAACTCCGCGACGGTATTTTGGTCAATATTAGCGACGTACAACGTACCGTTCGCGTCGACCGCGATACCAACCGGCGAGGTTACGCCGTCGGTAATGGTCCGGAATGGGATCTTCTTGCCGGGCGCGTAGACAACGACATTTCCGCTGGACGAACTCCGACGATTTGCTACATAGATATTTCCCGATTGATCGATCGCAACGCCGAGCGGGTTGGTGAGACCCTTCATGAGTATCGTCGCCGGTTTTCTCGAACCCGGCGTATATTCGATTAGGCTTGGCCCGGAACGCCGCTTGAAGCGAAATACGTACGGGGACGTTAGCCAAAGGTCGCCCGCGCCGTCAATTGCACAGAACACGGGCTCGCCAAGGTTCTTTTTTATGATCCGTGTGGGGCGGCTTCTACCGGCTGGATACTCTGAGACCCAACCTGCAGCGTTCAAAACGTACAACGTCCCGTTGCCGTCAATGCAGTCCCCGGATGGCTCGTCTAAACCGATCGTGATGTGCCGTTCGGGCCTCGGGTTCTTCGCCGAAGTATCGTACACTAAGACCGTGTTGCGAGTGTACTCCGTGACGAACAAGCGCGGCTGCAAGGGATCGCGCGCCACCGCGGTATTTTGCTCCATCGCCTCTGGAGCAACGAACGTCGTCTGCGATCCGCATCCCGAGAGCAATGCCGCGGCCGCACCGATGCTAAGCGCAAAGCGATCGAGGCTTCCCATGAGCACCCCCTCCCGAACCACAACGGGCCGTTTCGAATGTTCGCCGCGGGTAAAGACCATCCCGCACCAGCCGGGATGGTCGCGCCCCAGCTATTTCTTCGCCGCCACCACGCCGAGCGGCTCGTCGAAGCTCCCCGTGAACGTGGCTATGGGTGAACCGCCGGCCGGGTATTTGAAGACCTCGCCGCCGTTATTTCCCGCGTCGCCGCAGTACATCAGGCCTTTAACGATCCACGTCTGCGCGCAGTCGCCGGCCCCGCTGAACTCGATGGTGTGCTTCAACGTCAACGTCGTTCCCGTAACCGTGTACTGATACAGCTCACTCGTCCCCTGATCGAAGAGGGTGAGGTAGGTACCGTCCCACTGCACTGACCCCGGAAAATCCGGAGAGTTGCTCGTTTTGACCGTAACGAATTTGCTGCTGCCCTTCGCAAGCTCGACGACTCCAAAGTAATAGCTCCCGCTGAAGCCGTCGGCAAAGAGATTGCCGCTGGGATCGTAGCCGTTGAAGTACTCCCTGGACAAGGGCGTTTGGTACACCGTACCCGAGCCGGTCGCGTTCTTGAAGATCACGACCTGACCGCCGGGACCGTCAGTACCCAGCAGGACTCCGACTGCAAGATCGCCGCTGGTGTTCATGGCGCAGCTTGATGTGATTGCGTAGGGAAGAGTCAGCGACCTGAGCACCTTTTTCGGAACCTTGTATTCGGTAATCAGGCTGTTCGTGCGTCCGGCGTTCCAGAAGATCTTCTTTCCGTAGCCGTACAAAACGTTGGTGCACCCTTGGCCGCCCAGGCCGTCAATTTGACCGATCATCGCGTCGCTTTTTGGATAGTTAAAAATGCTAGCGAAGGTGTAGTAATAGTTGAAGATGTACTCGTAGTCCTTAGACTTCGATCTATCGGGAACAAGCTGGGTGTAAAGCGGCGCAGGACTCAGTCTCTCAGCGGTTACCGGCCTCCCATTGAGGAACAGCATCCTCCCTACGTGGGTCACACTCGGCGCAGCGCCCGACGGCGGAACCGTCGACCCGCTCCCACACGCGCAAACGGTTACGAGTGCAACGACCGCGCCGGCGACCTTAAGCAAACCAGGGGTGTTCATTAACCTTGCTCCTTTGAAGTAGATAGCAGGCGTCGCGCTGGCGCTTCTTGCGATACGGGGTGTCGTCACGAATCAGCAGGCCGGATTGCAACGCTGGTGTCTCTTGGCTTTTCGACCGGCATTCGGGGCCGGCCTGCGTGATCGCATCCGTAGAGCCCGCTTTAAATTACGTTCCGAAGCTTACCGCCGCGCCATAGAAATCGCCCCGTATAGCTTTGAAGGCATGGCCGCCCTGCGGATAACTCCAGTAGCCCACACCGAACTTGCACGCGGACGTTAAGGCGCCGGAGATTACGAGCTTGCCTTGCCTGCGATTTACCGGTGTGTTCGTCTGGCCGACGATGAAGGGCGATGCAGCATAGGTATTAAGCCCTTTGCATTCCGCGCGAAGTTGAGTGTGCCCCACCTCCGTGAGCGTCGAGCCTGAAAGCGTTACTTGATAAATCGCCGACGGGTTTTCGTAAGCCGCTTGATCGGTCAGGGTAATATACTTGCCGTCCCACATCACGCTTCCGGTGAAACTGTCGCGCTTCGAGCCTTTTAATGACAACGTCGTCATCGAGGTCGCGCCGTGCATCAGGGCGCAAATCGCATTTCTGGACACGGTTTCGCCGTAGCCCTCGACGATGAGATCGCCATTGTCGTCGTATCCGCCCGGCCACATCAAATCGCAAACACTTGGTTCGCTATAGCACGTCGAGCGTTGGGTATGCTTTTTAAAGATGCAAACCTGCCCAGGGCCACTTGGCGGGGGAGTGTGGGAGTAAAAGTCCGTCACTGCCAGATCACCGCCTTTATCGACCGAGCATCCCATGGCAATTCCATTGGTAGCGTAGGTGTTCAGCGGCGTCGTCCCGCCGTGCGCGTATTCGGTCGTCATACCGGTCGCGGGACTGGTAATGTAGACGTCCCCTTTGGCGTCGACACACGCGCCCCCGGGAAGCTCAAAGCCGGTCAGCGTCCCGACATGCTTCCCGCTCTTATAGTCGTAGACGTATACGTCGTTCGTCCTCCAATCGCTGAGATAGAGCAGCACGGACTTCTTAGCCGTGGCCCCGGCAAGCATCCACGACGTGCCGCGTTCGGCGTGGGGTGCGGAGGCAACACCTTGCGGCATCGCGCCCGGCGCCGGCGATCCGGCGCAGGCTGCGAGCAGCACAACCGCTGCGCAGGTCAACGCGCGGCTAATGGCATCGAGAGTTTTCACTTGCCTTGCTCCTTGATGCGCGAGCGGATTGGCGCCCGAGTAACGTTCGCCGCGCTCAGGCGCTTCCCCAGAAGAGCGCGTGCTTTTACGCGGCCACGAGCGGGAACGTATACGTAGCTGCCTACACAAGCGGTCTGGAATACGCTCACGGAGGCACGGCCCTAATGCCGGTCGAAAAGCCGAGCGACACCACTGTTGCTATTCGGCTGACTGGGCAGCTAGCCTCGCATTGCAAGAAGCCCAGCGCGACGCCTGATATCTACTTCAAAGGAGCAAGGTTAATGAACACCCCTGGTCTACTTAAGTTCGCCGGCGCGGTCGTTGCACTCGTAATTGCTTCGGGGTGCGGAGGCGGCTCGACGGTCCCGCCGTCAGCCGCTGCGCCCAGCGCGACCTACGTAGGGAGGACGCTGTTCCTCAATGGGAGGCCGGTAACCGCGGAGAGGCTTAATCCAGCACCGCTGTACACCCGGCTTGTTCCCGATAGATCGAAGTCTAAGAACTACGAGTACATCTTCAACTATTACTACACCTACGCCAGCATGTTCAACTATCCGAAAAGCGACGCGATGATCGGTCAGATTGACGGCCTCGGCGGCCAAGGGTGCACCAACGTTTTGTACGGCTACGGAAAGAAGATCTTCTGGAACGCCGGGCGCACGAACAGCCTGATTACCGAATACAAGGTTCCCCAAAAGGTGCTCAGGTCGCTCTCTCTTTCCTACCAGATCACGTCCAGCTGCGCCATGAACACCAGCGGCGATCTTGCCGTCGGAGTCCTGCTGGGTAACTCTTACGGTCCCGGCGG
>DATAQH010000163.1:0-5127 GCA_036264815.1 Candidatus Cybelea sp. | reverse complement strand
CGAACCAACGTAAACCGTGCCGCGCAGAATACGGGAACGCGTGGTGGTTGTTATGCCACCCCTCACCCCAGGAAATCAGCGCGACCCACCAGCAGTTCGTCGAGCGATCGGCCGTGAGATACGTTCGATACCCCAGCGAGTGCGCGGCACTATTGACGAGCCAGGTTGCGTGATAGCTGACGACCAGCCGAACGAAGATGCCCCATATAACCCAGGTCCAGCCGCCGAGCGCGAATAGTAATGCGCCAAGCGCGATCTGCAGCGGCAAATGGAGGTGCTGCAGCAGCCGGTAGAACTTCTGCGCGTGAAGATCCGGTGCGTAGCGCAGGACCTCGCCGTGTTCGGGCACCGCGTCGTTGACTTCCGTGAGCCAGCGAACGTGAGCCCACCGGAAACCCACGTTGCGCCCGTGGGGATCGCCCGCGGCGTCGGAATGCGCGTGATGCTTGCGGTGCGTCGCGACCCAGACGATGGGATCGCCTTGCAGCGCCAGTGCTCCAAGGATCGCAAACGCGTACTCGAGCGGTTTGCGCATGCGCAGGCCACGATGCGTCAAGGTGCGGTGGTAGCACAGCGCGATGCCGAGGCCGCTCGTGAGGTACAGCAACACGGCGGCGACGATGGGCCCGCTCCAGTGAAACGTGCCCGGCACGAACGCCGCCAGTGCGCCGATGTGGATGCCCCACAGCCCGGCGCGATTCGTCCACGCGCGAAGACGGGCGCTCACTGGTTTAGCGGTAACTGGGTCGCGATGCGAAGCAGTCCCGGCAGTAGACGGGCCGGTCGCCGCGCGGTTGGAACGGAACCTCCGCTACGCCGCCGCACTGGCCGCAGGTCGCCTTAAACATTTCGCGTTGGCCGTAGCCGCTCGTTCTCGAGCCGCCGCCGGTGGCCGACTTACGCGCCGCACGACAATCGCCGCAACGGCTGGGTTTGTTCGTGAATCCTTTGCTCGCAAAGAACTCTTGTTCGTTTGCAGTGAACTGGAACGAGCGTGCGCAATCGACGCAGGCTAGGGTTTCGTCAGTGTACATTTTGGGTCTCCTTGGTTTTGGTTACTTGAGTTACTTTACCGGCGCCGACGGCGCTGGAACGTGCGGCGGCGCACTGGCGGCGCAACGCTGGCCGCTCGCGCACCCGCCGGCTCCATGAAATCGTGCTCGCTGCGCTCGAGAGGTGTGCCGATTGCGCGTTCGATGCGCGCAAACGAGGCTGCCTCGTCGCGCGAAACAAACGTAATCGCGTCGCCCGCTTTTTGAGCCCGCCCCGTGCGTCCGATGCGATGAACGTAATCGGTGGGCTCGGCCGGCACGTCGTAGTTTATGACGTGCCCGAGATCCTCGACGTCGATCCCTCGCGCCGCGACGTCGGTGGCGACTAAGACACGGTGCCGACCTTTTCTGAAGGCCTCGAGTGCACGCGACCGCTGCGCCTGCGAACGATCGCCGTGAATCCGCTCCACCTCGACGCGATGCCGCATCAGCGCGCCGGCGACTCGCTCGGCTCGCGACTTGGTTCGCGTAAAAACGATTGCGTTGAAGACCCGCCCGTCCTTGAGAAGGTCCACCAGAAGGTCCGTTTTCTTGTGCGGCTCCACTTCGTAGACCCACTGAGTTACCGTACGCACCGGCGTCGTCGACGGCGCTAGGTCGATGCGCACGGGGTCGCGGAGAAAATCGCGCGCGAGCGCAAGCACCGCTCCGTCGAGCGTTGCCGAGAAACAGAGCGTCTGGCGACCGGCTGGGAGTTTGGCGACGATGCGCTTGACGGCCGGCAAGAATCCCATGTCGAGCATCCGGTCCGCTTCGTCGAGCACGAGGACTTCGACGTCACCGAGACGAGCTTCGCCGCGCTGCATCAAATCGATGAGCCGCCCGGGCGTGGCAACGACGACGTCGGTGCCGCGGCGCATGGCTTTTATCTGCGGGCCCATCGCCACGCCGCCGTAGATCGGCGTGATGCGTAGGCTTGTGTGCTTTGCCAACTGCCCCAGGTGCACCGCAACCTGCTGGGCCAACTCGCGAGTCGGTGTCAAAATGAGAGCGGAGCCGCGGCCGGTTCCTCGCTCGAGCAGCTTTTGGAGAAGCGGAATGCCGAAAGCGGCAGATTTGCCGCTGCCGGTCGGCGCGCTCGCGAAGACGTCGTTGCCTGCGAGGGCAACGGGAATAGCCGCGCCCTGAATCGGCGTGGCCTCGACGTACTGAAGGTCTTCGATGCCGCGAAGTATCGCTGCATCAAGGGGAAGTTCTGAAAAGGTGGAGATGTGGAACCTATCTTTCGGTGGGCGCAACTTACGACCACTCGAAAGATCGCGCTTGGGGACTGCAAGGAGTCTCTCACAGATTCCCTACCTACGCAAGGCTCTACACCTCCGGGGCGTAAATGGTTGCACCTCCGGCTCCCAGGCGGTGCGCCGCGATGCCGCCTTTCCCTCAGGCGGGCCTAGCGCAGCAAAACGAAGCGGCCTCCGTCCGTGAAGAGAATCACCAGCAGCACCGAGATCAGCGTTAGGTCGTAGGACCAGCCGAGGCCGTCCTTGCCCCAGAAGCCCGTCTTCCAGACGAAAATCTTCTTTTGAATCGCGCCCAGCATGATGAGGATCAGCCCGATCGCGGCGAGTTGTTGGAGCACGCCGAAAATTAGCGCCGCCGCGCCGGCGAGCTCGGCGGCGGCGACAAACATTGCCAGAGGCTTGGGCAGGCCGATGCTGCGCGCGCGGGCGTCGGGATCCTTTAAATCGTTGTAGCCGCTGTCGGCGTAGACCGCCGCGGCCATCAATCTCAGGAACAGCAGGCCGTAATCGGTCAGGTGGGCGAGATGAAACATTCAGCCTCCTACGCGGAGGCGGTTCGAGGTGGACGCCCGCGGGTCCGCGTTTCCGACGGAGGTGCGTTAGGCAGACACCAGCAGGTCCGCGTTCTCGTCGACGAAGGTGGCGAGCTCTCGCAGCGGTGCCAGGTTCTTTACGTCGGGCGAGCGCTCGGAATAGACGAGAAAGCGTTCGAGGCTGCCGATTGCGTCGCGCCAGCGCGGATTGACGGGATCGCCGGCCGCGTGATGAAAGGCCGCCGCAACGTCGCGCGTCGCGCGGGCGGCCGCGTAGGCCGCCGTCGGCGTCGCGGGCTTCATGCCGAGCAGCACGCTCGCGATATCGTCACAGATGTGATCGCAGATGGTCTCGTATTGCAAAGTCTTGAACTCCTATGGTTGCCGGCGCGCGAGAAGCAGTACGCCGGGGGTTACGAAGAGCGCGGCGACGCCGGTCAGCAGAAATGCGTCTGCGTAGGAAAGCGCTGCCGCTTGAGCTTGGACGGTTGCCGCGAGCTGCGCGAGGCTGCCATGCTGCGCGAACTGCGCAACGGGCAGCCGCGACAGTGCGGTCTGCGCGGCGAGAATCGTCTGATGGAACTGCATGCGCCGCTCGAGGAAGGCGACGACCGAAGCCGACGAGATCGAACCCCCGAGTTGAAAAAAGAGCACGATGAACGACGCAGCCTTGGCGGCCGCCTGCGGCGTGACGGCACGCATCGTCGCCACCAGCAGCGGGGTGTAGACGAAGGCGGCACCGCTCCCGATGAAGAGCAGCGGCACGGCGAAGGTCATGAAGCTGCTGTCGGTGTTGAGCGTCTGCGCGAGCCAAACCGAGCCGATTCCGCATACCGCGAGCCCACCGCCGATTGCCCAGCGTAGATCGAAGCGCGGCATGCCGGCGAGGCGCGCTACCGGTATCGTCAAGAGGAGGACCGGCAGCGCGCGCGCGCCGATGAGCAGCCCGGCGTCGGTACTGGTGAAGCCGAGGTTGTCGACGGTGAACTGCGGCAGGAGCAGCAGGCTCGGGAAGATGATCGCCGCATATGCAGCTGCGATCGTCAACGCCGCCGCCACCGCGGGTTTGCCGATGACGCGCAGGTCGACGATCGGCTGCGCGACGCGGAGCTCCCACCAGATGAAGGCCGCGGTTGCGCCGGCGGCGAGCCACGTGCAAACTACGATCGTCGAGTCGGAGAACCAGTCGTCGTGTTGTCCTTGATCGAGGACGTACTGCAGGCAGCTGACCGCCACGACGAGCAGCCCGATGCCCGCGACGTCGACCGGCGCCCGTTCGCGCTTGCCGTCGTCGCGCATGTAGCGCCACAAGAGAAAGAACGCAAGCGCACCCGGAACGACGTTCACGTCGAAGACCCATGGCCACGAGAAGTTGTCTACGAGAATGCCGCCGAGCGTCGGACCAACCGAGGGACCGACGATCGTTCCGAGCGCGAAGATCGACTGACTCGTCCCCAGCTGTTCGATCGGGAACGTGTCGCGCAGCACGACCTGCGCAGTTGCGAGCAAGCCGCCGCCGAATGCGCCTTGCAGCACCCGGAATAGAATTAATCCGACGAGCGACGTCGCCATCCCGCAAAGGACCGATGCCAGCGTAAAGCCGGCGATCGATGCGAGAAAATAATTCTTGCGGCCGAAGCGCAGCTGCAGCCACGGCGTCATCGGAATCACGATGACGTTGGCGATGACGTAACCGGTGAGCACCCACGTGCCCTCGTCGACCGTCGCGCCAAGGTTGCCTTGAACCGTCGGAAGGGCGACGTTGACGATCGTGAGATCGACGGTTTGGAGCAGCGCCGCGAGCATCACGCCGATGACGACCAGGTAGCGGCGCAGACCGTACTCCACCAGCGACGCGCTCGCAGCCTGTGGGCTCTCGGAGCGCTTGCTTGGGATCGGCGCGACGGGTCGCGCGGGAAGAAGGCCCCGCGATGCGGGGATAGTTTCAGCAACCGGCATTTAGGATTTTGGGTCTCTACGAGAGTGACTTGCGCTTAGCTTACTGCGCGTGAGATACTATGACTAGAGCCTAGGTTATCCTAGTACTAGCCAGAACACCCTAAAAGGCAAAGTAATGAATTCGACCCTTGAGCGACGCTCCGAGCTGAGCGACTTTCTGCGGACGCGGCGCGCGAAGATTCTCCCCTCCGATGTCGGACTCGCCGACGGCGCGCGTCGCCGTACGCCGGGAGTGCGGCGTGAGGAGGTCGCTCTGCTGGCCAACATTGGGGCGACCTGGTACACGCGCCTCGAACAGGGCCTGCCGATCAACGTCTCGGCCGAGGTGCTCGACGGGATCTC
>DATAQH010000086.1:0-6458 GCA_036264815.1 Candidatus Cybelea sp. | reverse complement strand
TTTGGCCGCACCTTGCGCCGATCTCTCGATGTGCGTCGGAATGACCGCGCCCTCACTCTTCGTAAAGACGCCGCTGATTTCCACGGTCAGCAAATCGTAGCGTCCGCGCGGAACGTAGAGCGTATAATCGTTCTCGAGCGTGTCGCCGGGATCGAGCTTCGTGATCTGGGTGCTTTGCGGATCTCCGAGGCTGGTAACGTAGGCCAAGCTGTAGACCGGGTCTTCGCGGGTCGTTTGAAAGAACGCTTTGTAGGTGTAGGTCGTGTTCGGCGGGGGCGGTGCGCGCCGCGCGCTTGCGGAGCTGACGCGCTCTCCGTAAACGTTAATCGCGACCCCGAGAAAGTGGGCCGGGACCGTACCGAAGTTGTGCAGCCGCTGATGCAGCCGCAGCGCGATCAAACCATTGCGTTGGCCAAGGCGCTCCAGCGATGCAGAGAAATTGACCTGCGGGTTTGCCCACGACGGTTTGATTCGGTTCTCGTAGGCAAAAACGTAGAAGGCCCAGGCACCGGCAGCGACGATCGCGACGATCTCTACGACGTCGCGCACCGTGGCGATCGCGCCCTGGCGCCCCTCGCGCTTGGAGCCGAAGAGCATTAGTCCAGGGTGACGAAGATGTCGTCGCCCACGACTTCGACTGGAAAGGTCATGACCGGTACGACGGCAGGGAGCGTCAACGCGTCGCCGGTCTTTACGTCGAACGTCGCGCCGTGCCGCGGGCAGACGACGCATTCGCCTTCGAGCGTTCCCTGATCGAGCGGACCGCCGTCGTGCGTGCATACATCCTCGATCGCATAGATCGAACCGGCGACGTTACAAAGCAAAACTCCGCAGGAGTCGACCTCCACGCGTTGAGTGGTACCGGGGGCGATCTGCGAGAGCTTCGCAACGCTTTGCTTCGTCATCGCGCGTGAGTTCTGTTAGAAATCGCCTTTCACCCACTGCGCGATGCCGCCGCGTTCGTAGCGAATCACACAGAGCGGCTCGAGCGGCATCGGCTACTCCGCTGGAGGGACGCGCACCGTCAGCGGGGTTTCGCGGAAGGTAAACGCGCACGATTGACTGACGTTTGCTTCAACAATCGTGCAGCGCCATTCATAGCGTCCGGGACCGAGCGGAAGCGGCCCGATATTGATCGCCAGGGGCGAATCGAGCGGTGCGCCCGGCGTAAGACCCGGTGGACGCCCAACTTCGAGATCCGCGGCAATCAGCATCGGCTGAGGCCCCTGCGGTCCCGCGACGAGAACTTGGTTGCCGTCCGAGTCGAGCAGCTCGATTCGTACCTGATGCCGGCGATTGGCGACCTCCCACGGCACCTCGAACTTGATCGCGATCGCCGACGGCGTCGGCGCGGGCCCCGTCATCGACCAGCCGCCGCCGAGGATGTAGAGCTTACCGTTTACCGCCTGCGCGCTGTCGGCGAGCAGCATCACAATTTTCCACGAGCTCGGCGGGCCTTCCATGACCAACGTGCCATTGTCGGCCCTACCCGGCAGAGCCTTCCAAAGAATGAAAGTCGCTCCCGTAACGAAAAAGGGTCAATTAGCTGCTTATGCCCCTCCCAAATCCTGCTATTGACGACATCCCGCAAATCGCATGGACCGCAACACCGGCCGGCCGTATCGCGTGGTTCAATCGCGAGTGGTATCACTACACCGGGCAGGCCAACTCAACCGGTGCGGAGACAAAGAGCCTCGAGGAACGGTGGGCCGCCGCCGTCTATCGAGAAGATTTTCGGCGAACGCGCCAGGCCGTGCGGGACGGGGTCAAGAGCCTGGCACACTTCGAGCTCGAACTTCGACTGCGTCGCGCCGATGGCGAGAATCGCTGGTTTTCGGTGCAAGTTTCACCGCTGGAAGTCGCGTCAAAAGCGAAGGGCTGGCTCGGGATCTGCACCGATATCGACGATTACAAGCGCCAGGGTCAGCGCTTTGCGTTCCTCGCGAAGGCCGGCGAGGTGCTCGCCGAATCGCTCGATCTGCAGACGACGCTCAACCGGCTTCTGGCGATCATCGTACCGGAGTTCGGCGATTGGTCTGCGATCGATCTCTTCGATGAGACCGGCCGCCTCAAGACCTTCGCCGTCATTCATGCCGATTCGAAGAAGATGCGCCTCGTGAAGCGTCTTCTGGGCCGTTACAACCACAATCCAATCGTCGAACCCGATATCGTCGCGGTCCTCCAAACGACGCGGGCGAATATCGTGCGTGAAGTCAGCGACGAGTTGGTCGAACGGTCTGCGGCTCCCAATCTGCTGCCCGTTATCCGCGAGCTCGCGCCTCGATCCGCGATAACGGTTCCACTTCGCACGCACGGCCGCACGATCGGTTCGCTCGTCGCGTTCTGGGCCGAAACGCCGCGCCGCTACGGCGACGAAGATCTCCCGCTCTTCGAGGAGCTGACCAAACGCGCCGCGGTCGCAATCGAGAACGCACGGCTCTACGAGCACGAACGCGAGATCGCCGCGGAGTTCCAGCGCGCCGCGTTGCCGATCTCACTGCCCCAAGTTCCGGGCGTCGCGTTCGACGGCATCTACGTTCCCGCCAGCGATCGCGAGCAGCTCGGGGGCGATTGGTACGACGCGTTGCGGCTTGCCGACGGACGCATCGTCCTCTCGATCGGCGACGTCGCGGGAAGCGGTCTCTCGGCGGCCGTGATCATGGCTTCGATGCGGCAGGTCATCCGCGGCGTGGCACAGGTCTATGCCGATCCGATCGCGATGCTCGATGCGGCGGATCGCACGCTCAAAACGGAATACCCCAACACCTTCGTCACCGCATTCGTAGGAGTATTCGATCCGGTTACGCGCGCGCTTACCCATGCATCCGCCGGCCATCCGCCGCCGCTCCTGCGCGACGACAAAGGCGCGGTCTCGGAGCTCGGCGCGAGCGGGCTTCCGCTCGGACTGCGCGTGCGCGGCGAGACGGCGGGCGTTTCGGAATTGCCGCAGCGCAGCTTGGTCGTATTCTACAGCGATGGGCTTATCGAAGCGGACCGCAACATCATTCGCGGACACGACCGGCTCGTCGCCGCGCTCGAGCGCGCGGATATCGTCAAGGAGTCGAATCCGGCCAGTGCCCTCTACCATGCGGTCCTCAAAGGCGAGAGCAGCGACGACGTCGTCGTGCTGACGATGCAGCTCGGAGACTCGGTGGGCGAGGCCGTCGCCGACGACGGCAAGCTGCACACCCTCAAGTGGGCGTTCGATGCCCACGACGTCTCGATCGCGCATCACGCGCGCTACTCCTTCGTCGACGCCCTGCGAAACAACGGGGTGCGCGGCGACAGCCTCAATGCCGCCGAACTCGTCTTCGGCGAGCTCCTCGGGAACGTCGTTCGCTACGCACCCGGTCCGATCGAGATCATCTTCGACTGGAACGAAGGGCCGCCGGTCTTGCACGTGCTCGACCGCGGGCCGGGCTTTACCTTTGCGCCGAAGCTGCCCTCGGATCTTCTCAGCGAGCGCGGTCGCGGACTCTATATCGTCTGGGCGCTGAGCGAAGACTTCAATGTGACCGAACGCTTCGACGGCGGATCGCACGCGCGCGCCGTGCTCGGCATCGCGTAGCGGCCGTCTTTTCATATTTCTCAAACCTTTAATTACCCAAGCCCGTAGACAGTGCGCTCGGCCTTCGGCTGCTCGCCTTTCACGTTTAGCTCCGACGGCGAGACCCTATCGCTCCACTTCGGCAAAACGATCGGTCCGAGTAGAGCCCGTAGCGTTTGCTGCCGACCTCGGCCGCTAACGGCCCACGTTGATCTCAACCGTTGGCTTCATCGCGTTTATCCTTCGGCAGCTTGAGTTCCATAAATGTTGGGCAGCGATAGTTCACCGTCGTATATGGGGCGGATTCTAGGAAACCGAACGAGAGATAGAGCCGGTACGCGACCGGCAGGTGCTCTTTGGCGGTATCGAGGACGACGCGCTCGCATCCCCCAGCTCTCGCAAACTCAATGGCGGCCGCGACGAGCCTCCGCGCCGCACCGGCTCCGCGCGAATGCGGGTCGACGAACAAGTGGCGGATCACGGCCGTCCGGCGATCGAAGCGCGTCACCGCCACGCAGCCCGCCGCGCGGGGCTCGCCGGCGGCCAGAAACGCCGCGTTCTCGCCGCCGTAGGTCCTTCGAAGCTCGTCCACTGGCGGTACGTCGCCGTGGCGCAGCTCCGGAATCAGATCCTCTTCATAGGCGACGAAAAGATCGTGTAAGCGTGCGAAGTCGCGTTCGCTCGCAGCTCGTTGAATTTCGACCGCCAAAGAGTTCCCTCCCGAAGGCTTGAAGTTCGTCGCTCGTAGAAGTGAACCTTACCCGAGAAGGTGAGGGCTCTCATGACGAAAACAATTCTCCGAGTCTTTTTTCTGACCGCGTGGCTCGAAGCGGCGGCCGCAGCCGCCGGCGCGCAACAGGCGCCCGCCACGCCCGATCAGCTCGCGGCGATCACGCAACGCGGCCGTAATCTCTATGCGTACGACCAGGCGGCCTGGCACGGCACCGACGCGGTGCAGAAGCTGCTGGGAAGTGACAGCGGGGGCCTTCAGGCGTACATCGCGCGCAAAACGGCCTCCGGCTGGGAGGTCGATTTTGGGGCGCTCGACGCGGCCGGAACCTCCTTCCTGATTCGCGCGCAGGCGCACAGCACCGACGGACGGCACTTCACCGCGCAAGCCTTTGCACCGCCGCACGGCGAATCGGGCTTCCTCGTTGGCGCGGCGCGCGCCGTCGCGACGGCAAAAGAAGCCTTCGTTCCGATCGAGGGGTACGCTTACAACGTCGCCGTGCTTCCCAACGGTGACGGCACGCTGTACGTCTATCTCTATCCCGCGCAGGCGAAACTCAACGTGTACCCCGTCGGCGGCGACACTCGCTACACGATCTCGGCGGACGGCACGACGATACTCGAAACGCATCGCATGCACAAGAATGTTCTTTTCGCTAGAACGGCTTCACCGATCGGCCCGAACGGCGGCCGCCTCGTCGCTAACGTCTTCAAGGAGGTTCTCTCCGACGTCCCGCAAGACACCGATGTCTTCCACGTGCTCGCTCGCGAGCCGCATCTGCCCAGCGTCGTCGTTGCGAGAGGGCAGCGGTACTTCATCGATGTCGACGGTGCAATCTCGTACAAGGGCCCGGCGGAACCGAACGCTTCGCCTTAGAAGGTTTTCAGAGCAAAGCGTTCTAGCGGTAACCTTCGCTCCTTGGGGTTTGCGCCCGAATTACTTGGTCGAATTGTGCGCCGAGCCCGCCTGACGTCCGATAATTTCAGTAAGCTAGCTAAGTAAGCTAGCCGCTATGCGCATTCGCCGCGCACGCGGCGGAAAGGATGACTCTCGGATGTTTGTGTTCTTCCACGCCCTGACGTTCGCACTCATGGGCCTTTTCGGCGGCTGCGACGGCGGGAGCGGCTATCTACACTCGGCCGGATACGTTCAATCGAGCCCCGACGACGGGGGCGGTTCGATGCCGACCGACGGCGGAGGCTCGATGCCGGGCCAAGGCGGCGGCGGCTAAAGTCCGCGCCGATAGATTCATCCGGCGGCGGGGCCGGGGCCGTCGTCGGACTAATCTATTTGGCCATGGCCAGAAAGCAGCTAGCCGCAGATCGCTGGTTTGAAGAGATGCGGGCCCTCTTCAGCCGGGCTCAGTTCCTCGCGGCGGGGGATGTGTACGACGCGGCGATTGACGCCGGCGCGACTCCACCCTACGATGCGCAGCTCCTTGCGGCGCGCGTCTTGCTCAAGCGCGACGAGAATCGCGCCGTCGCATTCCTTATCCGCCGGCCGCCGCGCGCCAACGCTCGGCGCGAGCGCGCGGAGTGGGCGCTCTTGCTGGCGACCGGATACGCGCGAATGCGCGACTTCGAACGCGCCGATCATCACTTCGAGATGGCCAAACGTCTGGTCAGCACGCCGGCGGATCGAGCGGCTTTGGCCTATCAACTCGCGCGCCGCTACATGCTTGAGAAGCGGCTCGACGAAGCCCGCCACTGGGCCGCGGAAATGGCCATCGACAAAGCCCTTGCCGCGCGGATCCGCCACGAGCTGCTCGTATCGTTTATCTGCAGCCACGAAGAGCGCTACCGCGAAGAGATCGAGAGCTTGATGCGGGCGCTCAAGCTCATCGGTAAGCATCGCGAGGACCATCTCGAAGAATGGTTTCACGCCGTTCAGAATCTCGCGCTGCTGGGTCGCGAGCTCGTCTTTCCCGAAGCCGTCGACTTGGCGCGAACCGAGGTCGATCAAGATATCGAGTGGCCTCCGGATTTCGCCGACCAACATTTTCACGCGCTCAAAGCGGTCGGCTGGTCCTGCGCGCTGCGCGGCGATCTGCTTGGGTGTTTCCGTTATCTCCGCGCCGCGGAGCGCACCGAAGCGAGCCTGGCGTTCGAGGCAATGGTCTTGGTCGATCGCTCGTACTTCGCACGGATCGTCGGCGAACACAATTGGGCTGCCAACGAAGTC
>DATAQH010000041.1:0-2109 GCA_036264815.1 Candidatus Cybelea sp. | reverse complement strand
CATGCCGTCGTGCACGTCGCGCGCCGGATAGAAGCTCACGCCGGGAACGAAAACAACTTTCGATTCGGCTGAAATCTTCAAGAGCTCGGCGGTATCTACGTTGGGCACGGTCACCCACAAGAACATGCCGCCGGCCGGGCGTGTGACACGCACGCCTTCGGGCATGTGTTCGGCGAGCGCTTCGGCCATCACGTCACGCCGCAGCGCGTACGTCGCGACGATCCGGCGCACGTGTTCTTCGAACGGGCCGGCGTGCGAGACGTACTCGGCAAAAACGTATTGCGCGAAGGTGCCGCTATGCAAGTCGGCGCCTTGCTTCGCCAGGACGATTTTTTCCCGAATCTCTTCGTCGTCGATCATCAGCCACGCAACGCGCATGCCAGGCGCCATGATCTTGCTGCCGGTACCGAGATACATCACCGGCGCGCTACTTTCATAAGAAACCAGCGGCGGCAGATCCACGCCCTCGAAGCGCAGTTCGCAGTACGGATCGTCCTCGACGATCGGGAGATCGAAGCGTTCGCAGATGCGCACGACGGCTTCTCGGCGGCGCGCCGAAAGCGTGCGCCCGGTGGGATTTTGAAAGTTCGGGACGACGTAGAGCAGCTTCGGAAATGGATCGGCGTGTTCCAACACGCGTTCCAACGATTCGGGAATGAGGCCGTCTTCGTCGGTATCCACCGTGATGTAGCGCGCTTGATAGGCGTCGAATGCTTGAATGGCGCCAAGATATGTCGGGTTTTCCAATACGACGTGATCGCCCGGATCGAGGAAGACTTTGCCGATGAGGTCGAGGCCCTGCTGCGAACCGTTGACGACGGTGACGTCATCCGCCGAAAAGTCGCGTTTGAAGCGCCGGCTCAACCGTTCGCAAACCCAGCGGCGCATTGGCGGAATGCCTTCGGTAACGCTGTACTGCAGCGCGGCGGCGCCGTACCGCTCCATCACCGCCTGCACCGCTTTCCCAATCGCCTCGATCGGGAACAGCTCCGGTGCGGGGAGTCCACCGCCAAAGGAAATGACGTCGGGCTGCTGCGTCACTTTGAGCATCTCGCGGATCGTCGACGCCCGCAGGTGCGCGGTGCGCTGGGCAAACCGAGCGGCTCGCGAGATGGTGGCCATACCCCGCTACGTTAGGCGGTGGTCGCCGGTGGTCCGCTCGTCGGTACGCGGACCGATTCGCCGGCAAAGGACAGCATCGTCGCCCCGAGACCGATAAGACCGACCAGCACGAGAACGAGCGTCCCCAGCACCGGCACGAGCGCGGCTGCCGTGATGAGGACGAGGCCGGCGATAAGGGCGAGCAGCGGCGAGGGGGTGGTCGACGGGCTGACGAGTTCGCACAGGCGCCGGCCGATCAAGAGCGCGAGGGCGGCCGTCCCCAGGAACGCTCCGGCGAAGACGCAGACAAACTCCAGCGGTATGAGCGGAATGAGCAAGATCGTGATGGCCAGGAGTACGGCCAGCGGAATCACCGCGATGCATCCGACCACGCCGGCCGCAGCGCACCAGCCGGGATGCCGTTCCAGCCGGTCCAGTACCATGCGCGTGCGCAGCGGGAAGATGAGGAAGACGAGCAGCGCCAGGAGATTCCACGAGATGCGCCAGAGCAGGCGGCCGTCTGGGAGCAGCGGGCTTTCCTCGACATCGCTCGGCGCCCACGGGACGACGGCTTGCGCCACGGTTCCGCCCACTTGATGCACTTGTCCCGTAACGACCCCGCCGGGTCGCGGATCGACCGACCCGCCGAGGATGTTGAGGTCGCCTTCGACCACGCCTTCGATCGTGGCGTCCCCGAAGATAACCGTGAGGTCTCCCTCCACGATTTGGCCCGGTTCGACGACCACCGATCCGAAATAGATGCCGCCATGGTAAACGGCGCGCGTATCGGCTAACGCAGGCCGCAGCCCAAGCGCGCACAGGATCGCGCAGAGTGGAAGAACGAGCAGCGCCCGGCGCATCACGTCCGCATCCGCCAGCGCACGAAAAAGAGCAGCGTCGCGACTAGTGCGACATCGATCAACAGCACCGAGCTGACGAAGGCGGCGAGCACGGGCGTGCCCGGCGACAGCGCTGAGACCACCGCGCCGGTTTCGCTTACCGCGCGGG
>DATAQH010000022.1:0-4189 GCA_036264815.1 Candidatus Cybelea sp. | reverse complement strand
CTCGCCGGCGATTGCTTCGTCTGAAATCGGCAGGTTGAAGCGGTCGCGGAAAATCCGCATCGCTTCGATCTCCATCTTTTTGGCTTGGTGCGCGATGTTCTGCGCTTCGCCCGCCTCGCCCATCCCGTAGCCTTTGATCGTCTTTGCCAACACGACGGTCGGCGCGCCGCGGTGTTCGCAGGCCGCCTTGTAGGCGGCGTAGACCTTCGTCGAGTCGTGGCCTCCGCGCTGCAATGCCCAGATTTCGTCGTCGCTCCATCCCTCGACCATCGCTGCGGTCTCCGGATAACGTCCGAAGAACTCGTCGCGGACGTATTTGCCATTGCGCGATTTGAACGTTTGATAGTCGCCGTCGACGCATTCCGTCATCAGCTGCACGAGCCGCCCGTTCGCGTCGGCACCCAGAAGCTGATCCCAGCGGCTTCCCCAAATGACCTTGATGACGTTCCATCCGGCGCCCTTAAAAACGCCCTCGAGCTCCTGAATGATCTTTCCGTTCCCGCGCACCGGGCCGTCGAGCCGCTGCAGATTGGCGTTGACGACCCAGATAAGGTCGTCGAGCTTCTCGCGCCCGGCAAGCGAGATCGCGCCGAGCGATTCGGGCTCGTCCATCTCGCCATCGCCGACGAAGGCCCACACCTTGCGGCCGCTCGCGTCGAGCAGTCCGCGATCGTGCAAATATCGCATGAAGCGGGCCTGGTAGATCGACATGATCGGGCCCAAGCCCATCGAGACCGTCGGGAACTGCCAAAAGTCGGGCATTAGCCACGGGTGCGGATACGACGAGAGACCCTCTCCGCTTACTTCTTGGCGGAAGCGTTCGAGTTGCGTTTCGCTGATGCGCCCCTCGAGAAATGCTCGCGCGTACACGCCGGGCGAGGAGTGTCCTTGAAAGAAAACGAGGTCGCCGCCGGCGTTGTCGCTCGGCGCGCGGAAGAAGTGGTTGAAGCCGACGTCGTAGAGCGTCGCCGCCGAGGCGAAGCTCGCCACGTGTCCGCCGAGCTCGGAGCTCACTTTGTTCGCTCGTACAACCGTGGCCAGCGCGTTCCAGCGAACGATGTGCCGCAGACGCGCCTCGAGCTCGCGATCGCCGGGCATCGCCGGCTGCTTGTCGACCGGAATCGTATTCACGTAAGGAGTCGTCAGTCCGAGCGATACGTGGGCGCCCCCGCGCTGCGCTTCGTCGACGAGCGCCGCGATCAGTTGGCGCGCGCGGTCCTGCCCCTCGACGGCGAGCACGCCGCGGATCGCTTCGAGCCATTCACGGGTTTCCTGCGGGTCGGGATCTGCGCCGAACGTCGTCATCGTTGCGCTCCATTCCCCGCCGCAGGCCAATCCCTTTCGGCCTCGGGTCGCGCCCGGCGACTGCTCGCCGCGCCCTGCCCAGCGGCTGCACAAAATCCGCGCCGCGCGCATGAGGCTGCCGCCCAGCGGATAAACTAAGAAGCAGCGGGAGCTGCATTGGCTGAGAGGGCGGACGAGCTCCGCCGACCGCAAAGCAACCTGATCCGGGTAATGCCGGCGTAGGGAGGAAATAATGAAGGTTTACGTCAGCGGGGACGACCCGTCGATTCGAGTTCCCCGGCGCGCGATTGCGCTGACCGACGGAACCGTGCACACGGTGTACGATACGAGCGGCCCGTACACGGATCCGCAAAGCGAGGTCGATATTCGGCACGGCTTAGCGACTTTACGAGAGCGCTGGATCGCCGCTCGTGCCGATACCGTCGAACTCGAGCGGCCCTCCTCGCTCTACCGTCGCGGACGCGACGCGATGCCGGCGCTCGACGAGCTGCGGTTCCCGGCTCCGCGACGCCCGAAGCGAGCGAAGCCCGGGCGCAACGTCACGCAGATGCACTACGCGAAGCGAGGCGAGATTACGCCCGAGATGGAGTTCGTCGCGCTTCGGGAAGCCGTCGAGCCGCAGTTCGTCTGCGGCGAAATCGCGCGTGGGCGAGCGATCCTTCCGTCGAACATCAACCACCCCGAGAGCGAGCCGATGATCATCGGCCGCAAATTTCTCGTGAAGATCAACGCGAATATCGGCAACTCGGCGGTGAGCTCGTCGATCGACGAAGAGGTCGAGAAGATGACCTGGGCCACCCGTTGGGGCGCGGACACCGTGATGGACCTCTCGACCGGCAAAAACATTCACGAGACACGCGAGTGGATTCTGCGTAACTCGCCGGTGCCCATCGGTACGGTGCCGATCTATCAGGCGCTCGAAAAAGTGGGCGGAAAAGCCGAAGAGCTGACGTGGGAGCTCTTCCGGGATACCTTGATCGAGCAGGCGGAACAGGGCGTCGATTATTTCACGATCCACGCCGGCGTGCTGCTGCGTTACATCCCGCTTACGGCCAAGCGAATTACCGGCATCGTTTCGCGCGGCGGATCCATTCTCGCGAAGTGGTGCCTCGCACATCACCGGGAGAACTTCCTCTACGAACATTTCGAAGAGATCTGCGAGATCATGAAGGCCTACGACGTGGCGTTCTCGCTCGGTGACGGGCTGCGGCCGGGCTGCACGGCCGACGCAAACGATGCGGCGCAGTTCGGAGAGCTCGAAACGCTCGGCGAGCTGACCTCGGTTGCCTGGAAACACGACGTCCAGGTGATGGTCGAAGGCCCGGGGCACGTGCCGATGCACTTGATCGAAGAGAATATGCGCAAGCAGCTCGAGGTTTGTAATGAGGCGCCGTTCTACACGCTCGGTCCGCTCGTTACCGACATCGCGCCGGGCTACGATCACATTACGAGCGCCATCGGCGCGGCGATGATCGGCTGGTACGGCACCGCGATGCTCTGCTACGTCACCCCGAAAGAGCACCTCGGTCTTCCAAATAAGAAGGACGTGAAGGACGGAGTGATCGCCTACAAGATCGCGGCGCATGCCGCCGATCTCGCGAAGGGGCATCCGGGCGCCGCGCATTGGGACGACGTGCTCTCAAAGGCGCGTTTCGAGTTTCGCTGGCAGGACCAGTTCGATCTCTCGCTCGACCCGCAGACCGCGGGCGAGTTTCACGACGAGACGCTTCCGGCGCCGGGCGCGAAGGTCGCCCACTTCTGCTCGATGTGCGGACCGCATTTCTGCTCGATGAAGATCACGCAAGAGGTTCGTGAGTACGCGGAGAGCGGAATGGCGGAGAAGTCGCGCGAGTTCCTCGAGCAGGGCGCCGAGGTTTACGTTCAGGTTCCCTAGTGCCGAGACCCTGCGCCGTTCTCTTCGACCGCGACGAAACGATCGTTGTCGACGTGCCCTTTAACGGCGACCCCGAGCGCGTCGAGCCGGCGCCCGATGCGCGGGCGCTTCTCGATCGGCTTCGCGCCGCCGGACTGCCCCTCGCCGTTGTCAGCAATCAAAGCGGAATCGGGCGGGGACTGCTTACGCGCGAAGCGGTCGATGCGGTCAATCGGCGCGTCGAAGAGCTGCTCGGTCCCTTCGCCGGCTTTTTCGTCTGCCCGCATGCTCCCGATGCCGGCTGCGACTGCCGTAAACCCAAGCCGAAGCTCATTCTCGACGCGGCGCGCGCCCTCGGCGTGAAGCCGGCATGCTGCATCGTCGTGGGCGACCGGGCGAGCGACGTCGAGGCGGCCCGTAACGCAGGCGCGATCGCGCTGCGGGTCGAGGGACCCCAGGGATTGGCAGCGGCGGTCGAGCGGATTCTTTACTGGGTCGAGGCGTCGAGCCAGTAATCGATATCGAGTCCGTGTGCCGGCAACGCGGCGTACGCGTCCCCGGGTAAATGGACGGTGCGTGCCAGGGTTCCCCACGCCGCGAGGACTCGAACGACGTAATTCTGCGTTTCGTCGAAGGGCGGAATACCGCCGTACTCGCTTACGGCCCTGGGCCCGGCATTGTAGGCCGCGAAGACGAGGTCGTAGTGCTTGCTTCCGAACTTCTGCACCAAGCCTCGTAAGTAACGTGCCGCGCCCGAGAGGTTCTGCGCGGGATCTCGAGGGTTGACGCCGAGCAGCGCCGCGGTTCCGGGCATCAGCTGTCCCAGCCCAATCGCCCCGGCGCGGGAGACCGCATGCGTGTGCCAACGAGACTCGACCGTGACAACCGCGACGAGCATGTTGGCATCGAGGCGCCAGCGCTCGGCATTGACGAGCACGCGCCGAGCGAGATTGTTGCTCTGCCAACTCGGCATCTGCGGATTGATATGGCGCAAAACCTTCGAATATACCG
>DATAQH010000271.1:0-8992 GCA_036264815.1 Candidatus Cybelea sp. | reverse complement strand
GGAAGCTCGTTCTATCAATGGTATCTTTCTTTCTACGCCATCGACGGCACGGTGTATCACTTGAAGTACCAGTCGCCAAACGAGCGCGTTCCGTTCGACCGCGTGACGAAGGCAAACGGCGAAGCTATGTGGTTTCCCAGGCAGGACGCGAAGATCGTCGGATCGGGCGAGTTCATGGGCGCCGGATCGCAGCAATTGGTCGTTCAGTCGCACGAGGCCGGCGCCGACTGCGGCGTGGCGCGCGTTGACGTCTTCTACTTCGGATCGGCGATGCAGGCGGTTATGACGACTCTCTCAGTGCAAAATTCCTGCGACCTCTCGGCGAGCGTGATCCACGGCACGCACGGGGACTCCCTGCAGCTCACCGGTCCATATTACTCCGCGAATGCTCCCCTCTGTTGTCCGACCAACTCAAACGCGGTCGCAACGCTACGCTTCAGCAATGGCACGTGGATCGAGCAGCCTCACTATTTCAAGATTCTGAAGTAAGCGCTGCTGAAAGTGAAGAAAGGCCTCCGTCGCGGGCGATATTCTTTCAATGACCCCCGCGGGCGTAGGGAAGGAGTAGGAAGTGACTCGTAATCACCTTTTCGGCGCGGGCCTAGCGATGGCGCTTTTCGCTCTTCCCGCTTGCGGAGGGTCCCCGTCAACGGCCACCGTTCCGCAAAGCGCTTCAAACGTTGAACAGTCGCAGTCGCACGGTAAGGGTTGGATGAAATCAGGAAACGGTGGGGGCGATTTGCTATACGGCGGTCATGCCGATGTGATAAGCGTGTTTAGCTATCCTCGGGGGCGTTTTGTAGCAGACCTCGTCCTACCCAACCAGGCAAACGTTTTAGCCCTGTGTTCCGACCGACACGGGAACGTTTTCGTAGCCGGCGTAGACGTGACCGAAGGCTACATATTCGAGTACGCCCACGGTCGCACGATCCCCAAAGCTACAATCGGCGGCTCTTTCCTTCCCTTGAGTTGCGCGGTTGACCCGACCTCTGGGAATCTAGCCGTCGCGAACTATTATGCACCGGGGGCGGGCAACGTTGCGGTCTATGCGGGCGCTCGAGGCACACCGACGTTTTATAGTGACCCAAGCTTCTACTTTTACAATAGCCTAACGTACGACAGTCGAGGGAACCTTTTTGTTCTCAGTGCCTTAGATCGGCAAGTGTATCTTGCGGAACTCTCCCGCGGCAGCAGCACGTTCACCAATCTCAGTATCCCAGGTGCCTTACAGCGCCCCTCCGCCGTTATCTGGGACGGCCAATACCTCGCGACAATACTCGCAAAGAACCGCGCTCGTCCGAAGGTTTTACGGCTTAAGGTGTCTGGTGGCGTCGCGACTGTTGTCGGCGTGACAACATTCCGAGACTTAGGAAAACACCGAGGCTTCTCATTCGATATTTTGAGTAAAAGACTAGTCATGACGACCTCGCACGATAAACAGGGCCAAACCATGGGAATTTTCAAGTATCCGCTCGGCGGAAAGCCTCAAGCCCAGTTTCCGACTAACGGCCACGCGGTAGGCCCCTTTACCATTTCCGTCCCGCCTTCAAGATAATCGCGGTAAGGCGACGGGCGTCCCCGAAACTTGTTGTTCGCGCTTCCGTCGCTCGCAGTCGCGCTGCTCATGGCTTTTTTTGTTTGCGAAGCCCGTCTTCGAGCGTCCGTTATATCCGTTACAATCCTAACCGGCAGGGAACCGTTTTGACCCCCGCACAGCGATGCTGTGCCCTCCACCTTTAGCGAGTAGCGCCCAAAGCCGGAACCCCGCGCCGGGTGCCGAACGTTGTTCCCAGCGTACAGTCTTAAGGAGCAGAAAGTGAGTCCACGTTGTCTTTTCGGCGGGTTATGCATCCCGCTTTTTGTCTTTGCCGCCGGTTGCGGATCGGGCTACACGGCTGCAAGCTCTCGTTCGGTTACGTCGTCGCCGCTCATACACGATAGCTCTTCTCCGGGGAACCTACTGTACGTCAGCCACAGTACGCAGCGAGCTACCGACGTAAGCGTCTACAGCTATCCGGGAAATGTCTTCATTCGCAACGTCCCGGGGGTTTCGTTTGCCAAGGATATGTGTACGGACGCGAAAGGGAACGTATTCGTCAGGGATGAGGCAGGTCTACAAGAATTTCCTCACGGCGGTACGGAGCCCATTAATACGCTGTAAATCGACGGTCCTTGCGCTTATGACCCAACGACAAATGACTTGGCCGTTCTAAGCGAAGATCGCGTGTATCTTTATGCGAATGAGTCGGGAACGCCACAAGTGTTCGGCCCGTATCCAAATACCCGTACTTTTCTTAGGGGCGCTTTCGACAATTCTGGAAACCTCTACATCATTTACGAACCACAAGATTCCACGTGGCAGCTACTCAAGTTTTCATCCGGCACTTTTACACCCGTTAAACTTAATCAATCAATTCCTAATTCCGACGCGTACTCTATCCAATTTTACGGAGCAACTCTCATTCTCAATTTTGCTAACACGATTTTTCAAATAAGGGTGCGCGGCTCGTCAGCAAAGGTTGTTCGCAAAATCATATTGACGGGACCTAAGTACATCGGTGGATTTATCGGCGGCTGGCTGCAAGGAAGCACGTTCATATCATCCACCATGAATGCCACAGAGAAGCGCTACGGTATCGCGTTTTGGGCATATCCTGCTGGCGGCCATCCCACAGGAAAGCGCATCAAAAGCAACTCCCACGTTTACAGCGTAATCGTTTCCGTCCCGCCCTCAAAGTAAAACTCGGAGCAAGTGAAGCGACCAGGTCTCCAAGCCAAGGCCGCCGAGAAAATGGGCGAAACGCTTGGGCGCCTGTCCGCTTCGAAGCGCTGCCTCAAAGCGGCGTAACTGCCGTACATTACCGAACATGCCCGCGCCCCCGAAAAATTAAAGCCCTACGATAAATCATATGTCGTAAGGCTTGGAAATGGCTCCCGGTGTTGGACTCGAACCAACGACCCGCTGATTAACAGTCAGCTGCTCTACCAACTGAGCTAACCGGGAACGGTCGGGCGGCGGAGTGGCCGGCGGACGGGGGTTCCACGAGGGAGGCTCGACTCCCCTTCGGGTATATCGGACCAAGTGCCGGAGAACGCAAAGCGGGGCTGCCCGACGGTTGAGATACCCGCCGACGTAGACGATGTAACCATCGAGGTTGACGGGCGCCGCGTGGCGCTGACCAACCTGAGGAAGGTGTACTTTCCGAAGCTGGGCCTGACCAAGGGCGATCTGCTCCGCTATTACTTGAGCGTCTCCGACGCGCTCATCCCGCACGTCGCCGGCCGGGCGATGGTGATGAAGCGCTACCCGCACGGCGTGACCGGCGACTTCTTCTACATGAAGCGCGCGCCGAACCCGAGGCCGGAGTGGATCGTCACCTGCGCGGTGGAGCACCGCTCGGGCAACGTGATCGACTTTCCGATCATCAACGATCGTCCATCCTTGATGTGGCTCATCAACCTCGGCTGCATCGATCTCAATCCTTGGTACTCGCTCTGTGACGATCCGAACTATCCGCTCTACATTCACTTCGATCTCGATCCGACGCCCGAGACTCGATTTGAGACCGTGCGCGAGGCCGCGCTGATCGTACGTGACGTGCTGACCGGCATCGGCATGACGCCCTTCGTGAAAACGACCGGCAGCCGGGGCGTGCACGTCTACGTGGCGATCCGCAAGGAGTTCACCCAGCACGAAGTCTGGGCGGTCTCAAAAGCGATCGGCATCCAGATTGCCAAAGCCCACCCCGACGTCCTCACCGCAATCTACCGCGTCGCGGACCGTCCGAAATCGCGAGTTCTCGTCGACTACAACCAGAACGCCTTCGGAAAAACGCTGGCCTCGATCTACTCGGTGCGTCCGAACGAGGCGGCTGCCGTCTCGACGCCGGTGACGTGGGAAGAGATCGAGGCCGGGTGCGAGCTGACCGATTTCACCGTCTTCAACGTGCCCGGCCGCGTTGCGAAGATCGGCGACCTCTGGAAGCCGCTGCTGCAGAATCGCGGCCGCTTCGATCTCGGCCGCTTGAGGGGAGAGGACGCCCGTGCCGCGCTTTGAGGAGCTCGAAATCGCGCCGCCGATCGAGCCGATGGAGACGCGGCAAATCGCGCGCATTCCCGAAGGCGAGACGTGGAGCTACGAACCGAAGTGGGACGGCTTTCGCTGCATCGCGTTTCGCGATCGCAACGACGTCGAGCTCCAGTCGAAGTCCGGCGAGACGCTCACGCGCTACTTTCCCGAAATCGTCGCGGCGCTCTTAAGCGCGAAGGAGACGCGCTTTGTCACCGACGGCGAGCTGATCGTTCCCGCCGGCGACGGCTCGGATTTCGATGCGCTGCTCCAGCGCATACACCCAGCCGAGAGCCGAGTGCGCAAGCTGGCCGTGGAGACGCCCGCCACGTACGTGATCTTCGATCTGCTGGCGAGCGGGCGCAACAGACTCTTCGAGCGTACGCTGCGCGAGCGCCGCGAACACCTCGAAGACTTCATGCACCACAACTTTGCGAAAAACGCGACCATTGCGATCTCGCCCGCGACCGACGATCCCACCGTCGCAAAACAGTGGCTTGCCGGCAGTCTGGCGCGGCTCGACGGAATCATCGCGAAGAAAAACGTGCCGTACGCGTTTGGCGGCCGCGATGCCGCCGTGAAGGTGAAGCGCAGCTACGGCGCCGACTGCGTGATCGGCGGTTTTCGGACAAGCTCGGATGGCGGAATCGCCTCGCTGCTGCTCGGGCTGTACGACGAAGAGGGGCTGCTCGATCACATCGGGTTCGTCGGCTCGATGGGCGCGCCCGACCGCAAACGCGCGGCGGACCTGCTCAAACCGATCGTCGAACCGCCTGGGTTTACCGGCTCCGCACCGGGCGGCCCGAGCCGCTGGCGAAAGGCCGCCGACGCACAATGGTTCCCGGTGCGCCCCGAGATCGTTGTCGAGGTTGCCTTCGATCACACGACGGCACGGCGCTTCCGCCACGCCGCACGCCTCTTACGCTGGCGCCCCGATAAGGCGCCGCGTCAATGCACGATGGACCAGCTCTTGAATCCTACGGAACGGTCAGGCTCTCGGTGAGTTCGACGGTGACCGGCGTGCCCGCGTTAACGACGATCGGCTCGTGCGAGCTCATCGCGTAAACGTACCCGCCGAGATTTGCCGAGGAAGTCGTGTTCACGTTCGAGGGGCCGCTGCCGATATTCATCTGCCACGCGATCGGGCCGGGCGTTACGGTTCCGTAGGGAACGCCAGACATAGGGGAGAGCTGCTGGCGCGAAGCCGACTGGGCGCCGGGATTGATCGGCACCACGCGTTTGCTGATGACGGTCGCGCTGATGCTCTTCTTCTCGCCGTTGGAAAGCTTGATCGTGGTCAGCATAAAGCCCACCCGCGCGCGGTTACCGCCCGAGGGCTGACGGACCTCGGTGATGAAGCCGATGATCTCCGAGCCGGCAAGAACCGGGTGGGACGTGTCGGTGACGCGCAGCGTAAATTTATCGCCGTACTTCAGTTTCGACGAATCCATGTGCTCGTCGAGCACGCACGCGATCCGCGTTCCCGACTTAAAGGTTTGCGATGAGGTGAACGTCGTTGCGCCGGCGGGCGCGAACGTACCGCACAGCAGCGCGAACGCTCCGGCCGCTACAGCCGCTTTAGTGCGCAAAGTTTGGTACACGTAGCTGTTCTCCGCTGAATGAAGTAGCAGTGCGGAGCGCGTCGGCACGGTCGACGCGTTCCCAAGGCAGGTCGAGATCGGGGCGGCCGAAGTGCCCGTACGCCGCGGTTTGCTTGTAGATCGGGCGCCGGAGATCGAGATTGTGGATAATCGCTGCGGGGCGTAGATCGAAGACCTTCGAGACGGCGGCCGCGATCTGTTCGTCGGGCAGCTTGCCGGTACCGAAGGTTTCGACTAAGACGCTCACCGGATGCGCGACGCCGATCGCGTAGGCCACCTGCACTTCGCAGCGATCCGCGAGGCCGGCCGCGACGACGTTCTTGGCGACCCAGCGCGCGGCGTATGCTGCGGAGCGGTCGACCTTCGTGGGATCCTTACCCGAGAACGCGCCGCCGCCGTGGCGGGCCATCCCGCCGTAGGTATCGGCGATGATCTTGCGGCCGGTCAAGCCGGCGTCGCCCTTCGGCCCTCCGATGACGAACCGGCCGGTCGGATTAACGTAGACGCGCGTCTGCTCGTCGGACATTGCCTTCGGAATCACGTGATCGATCACGCGCTCGCGGACCTCGCGGCGAATCTCCTCGAGCGGAATCTCGGGATCGTGCTGCGTCGAGAGCACGACGGCCTCGACGCGCACCGGACGATCGCCATCGTATTCAATCGTCACCTGCGACTTGCCATCGGGACGAAGATAGGGGATGTCGCCGTTCTTGCGCATCGCCGAGAGGTGGCGCGTGAGGTTGTGCGCGAGGACGATCGGCAGCGGCATCAGCTCGTCGGTTTCCCGGCAGGCGTAGCCGAACATCATGCCCTGATCGCCGGCGCCAATGCGCTCGAACTCGTCGTCGTCGCCGGAACGAGCCTCCCACGAACGATCCACACCCATCGCGATGTCGGGGGACTGCTCGTCGATCGAGACGCTGACGCCGCACGTCTCCGCATCGAACCCGATCGCCGAACGCGTGTAGCCGACCTCGCGCACGACCTCTCGCGCGAGCTTCGGGATGTCTACGTAGGTTTTGGTCGTCACCTCGCCGGCGATGTGAATCTGCCCGGTGATTGCGAACGTTTCGACGGCGACGCGGGAGTAGGGATCGTCTTTAAGCAGCGCGTCGAGCACCGCGTCGGAGATCTGATCGGCGAGTTTGTCGGGGTGTCCCTCGGTCACCGACTCGCTGGTGAAGAGCCGCTTGTACGCCATCAGGTTCCCTCGCTCCACGACGCGATGTACTTGACCTGCTCGGGGGTGAGGGTATCGATATCGACGCTCATCGAGGCAAGCTTAAGAAGCGCGACCTCTTCGTCGATCGCCAGCGGCACGTCGTAGACTCGTTTTTCGAGCTCCGTATGATGCTTGACGAGATGCGACGTCGCCAGGGCTTGATTCGCGAACGACATATCCATCACGGCCGCCGGGTGGCCTTCGGCGGCGGCGAGATTCACGAGCCGGCCATCGGCCAGGATGCAGATCATGCGGCCGTCTTGAAGCTCGTACTGCTCGACGAATTCGCGCGGCTCGAGCTTGCGGATCGCCATTTTACGGATCGAATCGAGGTCGAGCTCGTCGTTGAAATGTCCCGAGTTGCAGACGATCGCGCCGTCCTTCATCAGCTTGTAGTGCTCTTCGCGGATCACGTGATAGTTGCCGGTGACCGTGACGAAGATGTCCCCGATCTTGGCGGCCTCGGTCATCGGCATAACGCGATAGCCATCCATTACGGCTTCGATCGCCTTCCGAGGATCGACCTCGGTGACGACGACGTGCGCGCCCATGCCGGCCGCGCGCGAGGCGATGCCGCGTCCGCACCAGCCGTAACCGACAACGACCAGCGTCCGTCCGGCGAGCAGGACGTTGGTGGCGCGGACGATGCCGTCGAGCGTCGACTGGCCGGTGCCATAGCGGTTGTCGAACATGTGCTTGGTAAGCGCGTTGTTCACGGCGATGACCGGATAGGGAAGGACGCCGTCGCGCTGCATCGCGCGCAGCCGGATGATGCCGGTCGTCGTCTCTTCGCAGCCACCGATCATCCCGGCGAGCTGCTCGCGGTGCTTGGTGTAGATTGTCGTCACCAGATCGCAGCCGTCGTCCATCGAGATCTGCGGCTTGGTCGCGATCACGGATTCGATGTGCGAGTAGTAAGTGTCGTTATCTTCACCCTTGATCGCATAGGTCGCGATGCCGTATTCGCAGAGCGCGGCGGCCACGTCGTCTTGCGTCGAGAGCGGGTTGCTCGCGCACAGCGCGATCTCGGCGCCTCCGGCCTGCAGGGCAAGCATGAGGTTCGCGGTCTCCGTCGTCACGTGCAGACAGGCGCCGATCCGGATCCCGGCGAGCGACTTCTCCAGCTCGAAGCGATCGTGGATCTGTCTGAGGACCGGCATGTACGACGCGGCCCATCCAATCCGCGCCCGCCCCGCCTCCGCGCGTCCGAGGTCCCGGACCGAACCGGCTGGGGCTGAATCCAAAATAGACAAGTAGACTCCTGACTTCCAAGCAAAAAGGTCGGCAAACGTTTCGTCGCCGCCGGCACGCAGGCCCGCTCCCTCGCCCGGGCCAACCCAGGCAGCGTGGAACGGCTCGACGAGTATCTGGAACGCCTTGCTTCCGATGCCCCCGTCCCTGGCGGCGGCAGCGCCGCGACGCTCGTCGCCGCGATCGGCGCCGCCCTGACCGCGATGGTCGGACGGATCGCCGGGCGCAAGCCAAAGCCGCCCGATGCAGTCGCGACGTTTGCCGAGATCGTTACCCGGAGCCAAGAGTTGCGCGCCGAGCTCAAAACCGCGCAAGAGCACGATGAGAAGGCCTTCCAGCGGGTGATCTCGGCGCAAGCGCTTCCGAAGGAGACGCCCGCGGAAGCGCAGGCGCGGCGCGAGGCCCTCGAGTTCGCGCTCGAACGCGCCGCGGAGGCGCCGCTACGGGCGACCGCACTTTGCCTGCGGGTGCTCGAACTCGCCTCGCGACTGCTGGAGGTTGAAACCAAGGCGCTCGTAAGCGATATCGGCTGCGCGGCCGAGTTCGCCTACGCCGCCGTTGCGGGTTGTGCCTACAACGTGCGCGTCAACCACAAGTATATGAAGGACGTCGACACGATCGCCCGTCAGGAAACGCGTCTGCGAACGCACGAGGCCGCGGCGCGAGAGATGCTCGACCGCGTCCGCACCCAAATCTCCCAGGACCTATCGAACTAAACTAACCACCGCTCCATATCGCGCCGAGTCACCCAAGTCCCCAATCTTCAATTTCGCTTCGGTTTTGCGTTTTGCTGCGGGGCGGTTACGTTCCGGCGAGGACCGTCTGACCGAGCGCCGGAGCAGGATGCGG